>NZ_QUML01000140.1:0-457 GCF_010907025.1 Rhodopseudomonas sp. BR0G17
GACTTGAACGCAGCCACGACTTCACGGGTAGGCGCGGCGTCGCTTGCGGCCAATAACCTTGACGTGAAGATGATAGATCGTCATCGCGATCGGATCATTGCCACGGCCAAGCGCACGTCGGAACGACGTATAAGCGCGCCCTCGAAATGAATTTCTCGGGACAGTTCGCGCTGTGCCAGACCGTCCCGGCAACACTACATCATTCCGGCAGGCGCTCAATTATCCTCACCACATCCTCAACTAACAACGATGATGGACACGGCACATGCGCAAACCGCGAGATTACGATTCCGAACTGAAGGCGCTTGAGGACAAGGCGAAAGAACTCAAGACGCGCAAAGTACAGCAGCTCGGCGAACTGGTCATCGCTACCGGGGCCGACGCCCTCAATGCCGACGAACTGGCGAGCGCGCTGATCGTGCTCGCTGAAACGACAGATGCTGGTAAGAGGGAAGCG
>NZ_QUML01000141.1:0-455 GCF_010907025.1 Rhodopseudomonas sp. BR0G17
GCACAGCACCGCGCCGATCCGCTCGCGCGGCTTGCCCCAGCGTTCGATCGCCTGCTCGGCCGCGGTCACCGCCATCTCGGCGAGGATCGACAGTTCGTCGTTGGAGCGCTCCGGAATGATCGGGCGCATGATCTCCGGATCGACGATGCCGGGCTTGGCCACCACGTAGCGCGACTTGATACCCGAGGCCTTCTCGATGAATTCCGAGGACGACGGCTGCAGCGGCTCGATCTCGCCGGCTTCGATCCGCGCTTGGTTCGCCGCGTTGAAATTCGCCACATAGGTGTTGAACGCCTCCACCAGCTCGGCATTCGAAACGCTGTCGGGCGGGGTGTAGAGGCCGGTCGCGGCAATGACGGCAGGGCGCACGGAAAGCTCCAGGCTCAGTGGCTGAGTGAGAGGACCGCCGGCCAAGCGATCCGCCGCGCCCTGCCGGTATCCGACGCCGTTTCACC
>NZ_QUML01000142.1:0-454 GCF_010907025.1 Rhodopseudomonas sp. BR0G17
CCCAATGGGCGAAGCGGCCGATGATTTCGGTCGGTTCGCCGCGCGCGCTCCAGCCGCGCTGGTTCCACGAGCCGTCGACCACCGCCACCAGATTGATCCGGCGGCCGCCGGAGATCGGATAGACCACCAGATGGGCGTCCGGTCCAAGCCAGAGTTGCACCCCGCGCAATTTCTCGCCATCGGGCATCGCCTCGGCCGCAAACGTCCCGCGCCAGGCGATCAGCCCCGAGAACATCGGCTCGATCTTGGGAAAAACCCGCCCGCGCACCGCCGACCAAATCCCGTCGGCGCCGATCAGCGCCAGTGCCTGTTCCAGTCCGCCCCCGGCGGAGACGGTGACACCATCGGCATGGAGGGTCACGTCGTCGAGGGCACAGCCGAGCCGCAACTCGATCGCGGGGTGGGCGGCGACCTGCAAGGCCAAAGCGGCCTGGAGATCGGCCCGGTGCACCAC
>NZ_QUML01000143.1:0-453 GCF_010907025.1 Rhodopseudomonas sp. BR0G17
TACAGTTTGCGGCTTGGTACGTCGGCCTGGGACATCGAAGTGCTTGCGGTCGCACAATCGAAGAACGCGCGCGAGCTGTTGATCCCAGATTGGCTTGCCAACGGTAACACGCGGCCATATGCCGATTTGGTCGTGGCCGGCACATCACCGGCAGCGAAGCACTGCTGGTACTGCCCGTAATGATGATACGTGGCGATAATCCTCGGTTCGATTCTACTTATCTCGCAACCCAAATTGCGGGAGATAGCCTAACTGTTTTTCGCTGAGCATCGAATTAACCAGCAGAGGCCGACGTGGTGCGGACAAGTGACGTCCGCGATCGAATGACTGCCCAGGAGGTGACAAGAAAATCGATCTTGTCCACTCGCGAACGCGAACTGGTGTCCATCGCAGACTGACTCGGTGAGGTCGGTACTCACATTGGCAGCGATGCTGTTGAGACGGCGTATAAAG
>NZ_QUML01000144.1:0-453 GCF_010907025.1 Rhodopseudomonas sp. BR0G17
GCCCACGCCTATCTCGCCGACGTCATCACAATGATCGTCAACGGCCACCCGAACAGCCAGACCAACTGCTGACCTGGGCCTATCCCGCCGCGCAAGACCTCAGGCACCTGGCCTGAGAACAGCGCTTACGAGGGACCGGATGAACATTCACAAGAATGCCCGTCTGACGCCGATTGGTCGAGAGCGGTTGGTGCAGGTGGTGTTGAGCGGAGCAGACGCCGTAGGCCACCGCGCAAGCCGCAGGCGTCTGCCCGCGCCCGGCCCTTAAGTGGATCGCCCGGTTCAAGGCCGAAGGGCGCGTAGGACTTGCAGATCGCTCGTCGCGGCCGCGGCAGCTGTACCAGCCCGCTCCAATTATGGGGGGCCGCTAAGGGAGGAGTTGAAACAGCCAAAGGTAGCGCCATTGGAGGTATTCAACGCGTAGCCAAGGGGCGCGCCGGTTGGCACGAGAAC
>NZ_QUML01000145.1:0-452 GCF_010907025.1 Rhodopseudomonas sp. BR0G17
GATTGTTGGAGAAAGTATCGGAATTGCCGTTAGAAGTGAAGCCGACAATTCAATGGAAACGCTGCTCCACCGCGCCGATCTTGCTCTATATGAAGCAAAATTATCGGGGCGTAATTCGTTCAAGATCTTTGATGACGAGCTTGGTGTGCGGACTGCGGAACGACGCGAATTGGAGAATGACTTACGTGAAGCGATATTTGACGGTCAGCTTGAGCTGCACTATCAACCCATCGTTTCGATGGTCGACCGACAAGTGTGCGCGTTTGAGGCATTGGTTCGCTGGCGCCATCCGCGCCGGGGTCTATTATCACCTGATCGGTTTATTCCTGTCGCGGAAGAGTGCGGACTTATCGTTCCCCTTGGAGAGTTTGTCGTTCGTCAGGCTTGTTCAGAGGCGTTGAGATGGCCGCACCACATCGGAGTGGCTGTAAACATTTCGCCCACCCATCTGT
>NZ_QUML01000146.1:0-452 GCF_010907025.1 Rhodopseudomonas sp. BR0G17
ACCATCCTCGATGCGAACGAGAACTTTCTCAAGACGATGGGCTACTCGCTCGACGAGATCAAAGGCAAGAACCACAGCATGTTCGTCGCGGCGGCTGAACGCGACGCCCCGGGCTATCGCGAGTTCTGGACCCGTCTCAATCGCGGTGATTACTTCGTCGGCGAGTTCAAGCGTATCGGCAAGGGCAGCAAGGAGGTCTGGATTCTCGCCAGCTACAATCCGATCCTGGACGAGAAGGGCACCCCGCTGAAGGTCGTCAAATTCGCCACCGACGTCACCGAACAGAAGCTGAAGAACGCCGATACCGCGGGCCAGATCGCCGCGATTCAGAAATCGCAGGCGGTGATCGAGTTCAAACCCGACGGCACCATCCTCGACGCCAACGACAATTTTCTAAAGACGATGGGCTACGCGCTGTCCGAGATCAAAGGCCACCATCACAGCATGTTCAT
>NZ_QUML01000147.1:0-450 GCF_010907025.1 Rhodopseudomonas sp. BR0G17
CGCCGAATTGGCGCTCCCGTCGCGTCCATTCTAACGACGTGAACCACGTTCTTATTGATATCGACGCCGAACACGGTGCTTCCTTTGGCCTATTACGCACCGCCATCGATTTGATCCTCCTCCCTTGTCAGTGCCCCAGTTGGGAGCGGGAGGACGGGGCGGACCATCCCATTAGTGTACCGCCAAGCGCGAAGCCGTCGCGTACCGGCAGACCGTGATGGATCTGTCAGAGCGTCGGGCTCGCCAGATCGTCGGAGCGGACCGCAAGATGGTCGGCTATCGGTCCCACCGGCCTCCGGACACCGAGCTGCGTGCCCGGCTGCGCGACCTGGCCAACGAGCGGCAGCGGTTCGGCTACCCGCCGGCTGTTCGTCCTGCTGCGGTGGGAGGGCGAGCCCTCGGGCCTCGACCGCATTCACCGGCTCTATCGCGAAGAAGGGCTTTGCGTGC
>NZ_QUML01000148.1:0-448 GCF_010907025.1 Rhodopseudomonas sp. BR0G17
TGCCTGCACTGATCTCGCATTGACGCATCGTGCCGGCGGGGCACAGAACGAGCCACGATGCGACCGGCGTGGCGCTCGGATCACGGCCGCGGCTTAGGGGAGACTGAATATGCGTGCTCACCAAATCATGACCCGGCAGGTGGTGACGATCGGCCCCGAGGCATCGATCGTCGACGCCGCCAGCGCGATGATCGACAACCATCTCAGCGGCCTGCCGGTCGTCGATGCCGACGGCAAACTGATCGGCATCATCTCCGAAGGCGATTTCATCAGGCGCGCCGAGATCGGCACCGAGCGCAAGCGCGGCAGGTGGCTGCGGATGCTACTCGGCCCCGGCACCTGCGCCGGCGATTTCGTTCACGAACACGGCCGCAAGGTCGGCGAAGTGATGACGCATCACCCGCACACGATCACCGAGGACACCTCGATCGAAACCATCGTCAAGCTG
>NZ_QUML01000149.1:0-447 GCF_010907025.1 Rhodopseudomonas sp. BR0G17
GTCTTAACTCTGCCGTTGTCACGTTGACGGTCGCACCGCTTCGCTCGTGGCACCCCACCCCCGCCCCCTCCCCGCAAGGGGGAGGGGAGAAGAGGCGCCCCTCTTGGCGTACCGCTCGGTTCTCCGCTAAAACTGCGGCCAAGCAAGCAACAAAAGGAAACGGCATGAACATTCTCCCCGGCTCCATGCGGTTCGGTGCGGGCCAGCCCGTCAAGCGTCTCGAGGATCAGCGCCTGCTCACCGGGCACGGCGGCTATCTCGACGACAAGGCCGCCGATGGCGCGTTGTGGCTGGTGGTGATGCGCTCCCCGCATGCGCATGCCGACATCGTCTCGATCGACACCGAGGCGGCGAAGGGAATGCCGGGCGTGGAAGCGGTGCTGACCGGTGCCGATCTGATCGCCGACGATGTCGGCACCATTCCGACGCTGCCGATCCTCAAGCGGC
>NZ_QUML01000014.1:0-126440 GCF_010907025.1 Rhodopseudomonas sp. BR0G17
GTGGATCGCGGCGCCGTCGCGGGCGTTGACGCGGACGCCGTTGACTTCGACGCTGCCGGCGGCCGGCACCAGGTAGAGATGCCGCGCTTTCTCGGCGTCGTAGGTCGCGGTCTCGCCGGCCTTCAGCGTCGTCGCCAGCACTCGGGCGTCGGCGCGGATCGGCAGCGCGTCGGTGTCGGTCGCAAAGCCCGACGCGATGGTGACGAGCTTGCCGGAGCGGTCGGCCTTCGGGAACGGCTTGGAGCCCCAGGTCGGTTGGCCGCCGCCTTGCGTCGGCTCGATCCATATCTGGAAGATCCGGGTTGTCTCCGGCTCGAGGTTGTACTCGGAGTGCCGGACGCCCGAACCCGCGCTCATCACCTGAACGTCGCCGGCTTGGGTGCGGCCCTTGTTGCCGAGCGAGTCCTGGTGGGTGATTGCGCCGTCGCGCACATAGGTGATGATCTCCATGTCGCGATGCGGATGCGGCGGAAAGCCGGTATCCGGGGCGATCTCGTCGTCGTTCCAGACCCGCAAGGCGCCGTGGCCCATGTTGTTGGGGTCGTAGTAGCTGGCGAACGAGAAGTGGTGCTTGGCCTTGAGCCAGCCATGGTCGGCGCCGCCGAGACGGTCGAAGGGACGGAGTTCAATCATTGAAGCCTCCTCATGTCGGGCGCCGGGGTTGGCGCCAGTGACTTGCGTTGGCTCTTGAATAAGGATGCCCAATCGTTTCATAAATAGAAATGATCGAAACTCATTGTTTCTGAAAATGAACCGTGGCGGTACCATGAGCAAGCTTCCGGACTTCGAAGCACTGGCAATCTTCGCCAAGGTGGTCGAGCTGCGCTCGTTCGCGGCGGTGGCGGCCGAGTTCGGGCTGTCGAAGGCGACGGTCTCCAAGGCGGTGACCCGGCTGGAGGCTCGGCTCGGCGCGCGGCTGTTCAACCGCACCTCACGGCGGCTGGCGTTGACCGATGCCGGCCACCGGCTCGCCGAGCGTGCCGCCCAGCTGCTTGCCGACGGGGAGGCCGCCGAGGCCGAAGCGCTGGCGCAATCCGCGGCACCGCGTGGCCTGGTGCGGCTGGCGGTGCCGATGACGTTCGGCGTCAAGGTGATCGCTCCGCTGCTGCCCGAGTTCTTCGCCGCCTATCCGGACGTCTCGATCGATCTGCATCTGTCCGACGCGATGGTCGATCTGATCGGCGACGGTTTCGATGCCGGGGTCCGCATCGCCACGCTGCCGGATTCCTCGCTGGTGGCGCGGCGGCTGTGCGCGATGCCGCGCTACACGGTGGCGTCGAAATCCTATCTGCAGGCGCACGGCCGGCCGACGCATCCGATGCATCTCGCCCAGCACCGCTGCCTCGGCTACGCCTATCTGTCGACGCCCAACACCTGGCACTACACCAACGACGCCGGCGATCAGGTCGCGGTGCGGCCGGGCGGGCCGCTGCGGGTCAACAACGGCGAGGCGCTGCTGCCGTCGGTGATCGCCGGGCTCGGCATCGCCGATCTGCCGGAGTTCATCGTCGGTGATGCGATCGCGGCCGGCGAAGTCGAAGTGATCTTGGATGGCTGGCATCAGCGCGAGAGCGCGGTGCATCTGGTGACGCCGCCCGGCGGGCCGCGGCCGGCGCGGGTCGAGGTGCTGTCGGAATTCCTCGCCGATCAGCTCGGCCGTCTCGGCCGTCTCGGCCGCAAGCGGCGGAGCGCGCGCTGATCCGCGCGTCCGCGTTATTCGAGCGTGACGTTGAACTCGTAGGCCTTGTCGGGGCCGACCAGGGTGAACTTCAGCGCGGCGCCGGCGGCCTGGGCGCCCGACGGCAATCCATCGAGCGCGAAGCTGAAGCGCCGCAGGCCGGCCGGCGCGCCCTTGATTTCCTTCGGCACCGGCAGCGCCCATTCGGCCGTCGGGCCTTCGACGAACAGGCTGACCTTGGCGCCGGTGGGCGCGACGACATCGACTTCGACGTCCTTGTCGCCCTTGCGGACGACGTCGCGGATCGTCACCGGATTGCTGTCGCCGACGCTGGCCGGCACCGGCACGGTGTCGAGTGCCGCGGCGAGCGCACCGTCCTGGGTCGAGGCGACACTGGCAAATTCCAGCTCAGGGCTCGCCACCACCGGAATGCACAGCTTCTCACACACCGCGTAGTCAACAGTGAGACGCAGTGTCACCGGCTTGTCGGCATGTTTGGTCACGATGCGCAGCGGCAGTACGACCTGCTCCTTGTAGCCGAGCGAGGTGCCACCGGCGCCATCGGGAAACGCTTGCGGTGCCGGCCACAGGATCGTCACCGCCTCGACGTTCTCCGATTTGGAGAAGTCGAACCGCGGCGGCACGCCGGAATCGCCCGGCGTGCGCCAGTAGGTTTTCCAGCCAGGCTGCAACTGGAAGGCAATCCCACCCAGCAGCACGCCGCCGCTGCGCGAGCCGGCCAGTAGCCGGACGGCGGAATGTTGCTCGGTAACCCATGGCGACACGTCGTCGGCGCGGGCGCCGCAGGCGGAGGCCGCGAGCACGGCGGCGGCGAACAGAACGGCACGAGACGGAACGATTGCGGTCATCTGGCGTATCTAGAGTTTGCGCGAGGCTGGGGCCACTGAAATGGCGGTGAAACCGCGACTATTCGGCGTCCCGAGATTGATTGACAGGATCGGCACCCGATATCAGGATGATGGTGCAACGCGAGGATCCCCTGATGGAGACTGCATCCAAAAGGCCGAAGTCCGGCGCAGCCAAGAAGCCCGCCGCCACCAAGGCGCGCGGCGATGGGCCGAGCTATCTCGACGGCCAGCTCCTGATCGCGATGCCGGTGATGGAAGACGAGCGCTTTGCGCGCTCGGTGATCTACATTTGCGCGCATTCATCGGAAGGCGCCATGGGGATCATCGTCAATCGCCCCGCGGGCAGCATCGATTTCCCCGAATTGCTGGTGCAGCTCGACATCGTCGAGAAGCCCGAGCAGATCAAGCTTCCTGATCACGCCGAGTCCATGAAGGTGCTGAGGGGCGGACCGGTCGAGACCGGCCGCGGATTCGTGCTGCATTCGAGCGACTTCTTTATCAAGGACGCCACATTGCCGATCGATGACGGCATTTGTCTGACCGCCACCGTGGACATCCTCAAGGCGATCGCCGGCGGCACCGGGCCGAAGCACGCCATCCTGGCGCTCGGCTATGCCGGCTGGGCGCCCGGCCAGCTCGAGAACGAAATCCAGGAAAACGGCTGGCTGCATTGCGACGCCGATGCCGACCTGATCTTCGGCGACGACATCGAAGACAAATACGACCGCGCCCTGCACAAGCTCGGCATCGAGCCGGGGATGCTGTCCGCCGAGGCAGGGCACGCTTAGGCCCCAGCCGTCGGCACGTCGGGTCGTGCGCAAGGCCGCCCCACGCACAAACGTCATCGCCCGCGAAGGCGGGCGACCCAGTATTCAAGGGCATCTGTTGTAAATTACGAACGCACAGCAGTACTGGATCCCCCGCATGCGCGGGGGATGACGGATTATTGGGGAGTGGCGCTGCTGCACAAGCGGCTGCAGGCTTGATCTCTCAGCTCGCCGCTTCCAGGCGCTGCTCTTCGGTCAGCAGCTTCATCGCCGCGTCGGCATCCATCGGTTCGCCGAAGGCGAAGCCCTGGGCGTATTCGCAGCCGAGCTGATACAGCTCGACCGCATCCGAATCCGTTTCGGCGCCTTCCGCCACCACGTCCATGCCGAGGTCGTGCGCCAGCGCAATGATCGACTTCAGGATCACCGGGCGGGTGCCGCGGCTGGTGGTGCGGACGAACGACTGATCGATCTTGATGGTGTCGAACGGGAAGCGCTGCAGGTAGCTCAGCGACGAATGTCCGGTGCCGAAATCGTCGAGCGACAGCCCGATGCCGAGCTCGCGGATCCGCTGCAGCATTTGGGCTGCGTGCTCCGGATTCTCCATCACCAGAGATTCGGTGAGTTCGAGCTTCAGCGTGCCGCGTGCCACCGACGAGCGCGACGTCACGGTGCGGATGTCGTGCAGCAGATCGTGGCGCAGCAGCTGCCGCGACGACACATTGACCGAGGCGAAGATCGGCTCGCGGGCGCGCATCGCGCGCTGCCAGATCGAGAGCTGCTTGGCGGTCTGGTCGAGCACGAAGGTGCCGAGCTCGACGATCAGCCCGATCTCTTCGGCGATCGAGATGAACTCGCTCGGCGACATCCGGCCGAGCTTGGGATGATCCCAGCGCGCCAGCGCCTCGAAACCGGCGATCGATCGATCCTCGAGCCGCACGATCGGCTGGTACAGGATGGTGATTTCCTTGCGCTCGATCGCCCGGCGCAGTTCGGATTCCAGCGTCAGCCGGTCCGACTTCCGCGCCCGCATCGCCGGCTTGTAGACGTCGATGCGATCGCCGCCGATCCGCTTGGAGTGATACATCGCCAGCTCGGCGTCCTTGATGATTTCGTCGGAGAGCTGGGTCTGCGGGTCGGAGAGCGCGAGGCCAATCGAGGCAGTGAGGAAGATCTCGCGATCGTTGAACGCGATCGGCGCCTTGATGGTCTTGCGGATGGTCTCGGCGAAGGCGGTGATCTTGGCCGGGTCCTGCTCGGACAGCAGGATCAGCCCGAACTGATCGCCAGCGATCCGTGCCAGCGTATCCTGCGGCTTGAGGATGCGGCTCAGCCGCCGCGCCAGCGTCAGCAGGATAGAGTCGCCGACCGCGATGCCGACCGAGTCGTTGACCTGCTTGAAGCGGTCGAGGTCGATCACCATCAGGGTCGGCCGCAACGCCGGCATGGTCTTGGCGAAGTTCGCCACCGCACCGAGGCGGTCGATGAACAGCTTGCGGTTGGGCAGGCCGGTGAGATTGTCGTGCACGCTGTCGTGCAGCATCCGCTCTTCGGCGATCTTGATCTCGGTGACGTCGGTCAGGGTGCCGACCACGCGGGTGACTTCACCGTCGGTGCCGACCACCGGGCGCGCCTTCAGCGAGAACCACATGAAGTGGCCGTCCGGAGTGCGCAGCCGGAAGTCCTGGGTCAGTCGGCCACGGCGCTGGTCGAGCACGCTGTCGAGCGCGGCGCGGAAACGGTCCTGGTCGAGCGGATGCAGCACTTCGAGCCAGCTTGCGGCGGAGCCTTCCAGCGCGCCGCGCTTCAGGCCGAGCAGCGCTTCGGTTTCGGGGCTGGTGAACACCTTGTCGGCCGAGACGTCCCAGTCCCAGATCAGGTCGCCGGAGCCGATCAGCGCCAGTGCGCGGCGCTCGACGTCGGAGATCACCCCGCCGGTGGCGCCACCGCCCGAGAACGCGTGCTGCATCACGGTGAAGCCAATCAGCATCACGATCAGCACCAGGCCGCCGAGCAGCGCCGGGCCGACGATATCGTTGGTGACGGTGCCGGCCACCGCCATGCCGGAAGCCACCACCCACACCACCAGCAGAAACCAGGTCGGGATCAGCAGCACCGCGCGGTCGAAGCCGTGGGTCGACAGATAAACGATCAGCGCGAAGCCCGCGAAGGCGATCAGCACCAGCGAGATGCGTGCGATGCCGGACGCGACCGCTGGATCAAACAGCGCCAGCGCCACCAGCGAGCCGAGGAAGGCGAGCCATCCCAGCGTGATGTGCGAATAGCGGACGTGCCAGCGACTGAGATTGAGATAGGCGAACAGGAAGACGAGCAGCGTTGCCGCGAGGATCGCTTCGCCCGAAGCGCGCCACACCCGCTCGGCGCCCGACGACATGTCGAGCACCTTGCCCCAGAAGCCGAAATCAATGCCGATATAGACCAGCACCGCCCAGGCCAGCGCCGCCGCGGCCGGAAACATGATGCTGCCTTTGACGACGAACAGGATGGTCAGCACCAGCGCCAGCAGGCCGGAGATGCCGATCACGATGCCTTGGTACAGCGTGAACGAGTTGACCTTGTCTTTGTAGGCTTCCGGCTCCCACAGATAGAGCTGCGGCAGCTTGTCGGTGCGCAGCTCGGCCACGAAGGTGATCACCGAGCCGGGATCGAGCGTGACGCGGAAGATATCGGCGGTCGCGCTGTCCTGCCGCTCGGGGCGGTCGCCGGTCGACGGCGTGATGGTGGCGATGCGCGACATGCCGAGGTCGGGCCACAGCAGCCCCGAGCCGACCATCCGATAGTGCGGCGCGACGATCAAACGATCGAGCTGGTCGTCGGAGTTGTTGGCGAGCGCGAACACCACCCAGTTCTGGCCGCCCTCGCGGGCGCGCACCTCGACGCGGCGGACGATGCCGTCATTGCCGGGCGCGGTGGAAATCTGAACGCGATCATTATCGCTGTGCAGATGCTCCAGCACACCGGTGAGGTCGATCGCCGGCGCGTCGCTGCGGACGCTGACGGCATCGAGGGCGTGTGCCTGCGGGACAGCCGCAACCATCATCACGCCCAGCGCCAGCAGCGCGAGGCATCTGATCAGACGCAAGTCGGTTCTCCGCGTTCACACCAGTCCAAATGGCGCGGCCCCGCGCGCCACGAGCCCCGGATAGATGCCATGAAAGCGAGTGAAAACATAGAGTCTCTCGCCGGCCCCCGGGGTAGCCCCACTCACACAGTCAACACAATTTTGCCAATATGTTGGCTGGTTTCCATCCGCCGGTGAGCATCGGCGGCGTCCCGCAGCGCGAAGGTGCCGTCGATCAACGGCTTGATCCGGCCCTGCTCGAGCAGAGGCAGCACCTTGGCTTCGATCGCCGCGACCATCGCGGCCTTGTCGGCGTTGGAGCGCGGCCGCAGCGTCGAGCCGGTGTGGTGCAGCCGCTTGGTCATCAGCTTGACGAAGTTGACGTTGGCCTTGGCACCGCCGAGGAACGCGATCTGCACGATGCGGCCGTCCATCGCGGCGGCGTCGTAGTTGCGCTCGATGTAATCGCCGCCGACCATGTCGAGGATCACTTCGACGCCCTTGCCGCCGGTGGCTTCCTTCACCGCCGCGACGAAGTCCTCGGTCTTGTAGTTGATGGCGCGGCTGGCACCGAGCTTGAGGCAGGCGTCGGCTTTGTCCTGCGAGCCGACGGTGGTGATCACTTTCGATCCGAGCGCGACCGCGAGCTGGATCGCCATCGTACCAATGCCGGACGAGCCGCCGTGCACCAGCAACGTTTCGCCGGGCTGCAGGCCGCCGCGCTCGAACACGTTGTGCCAAACCGTCATCAACGTCTCCGGCGTGGCGCCGGCTTCGATCATCGAATAGGCGGCCGGCACCTTCATCGCCTGCGCGTCCTGGGCGATGCAATATTCCGCGTAGCCGCCACCAGCTACCAGGGACATCACTTTGTCGCCGAGCTTGTGCCGGGAGGCGCCATCGCCGAGCCCCACCACTTCGCCGGCGATTTCCAGGCCCGGCAGGTCGCTGGCGCCGGGCGGCGGCGGGTAGCTGCCGGAGCGCTGTGCCACATCGGGACGGTTGACGCCGGCGGCCGCAACTTTGACCAGGATTTCCCCGGGGCCGGGCTTCGGCACGTCGCGCGTCTCGGGCAGCAGAACTTCGGGGCCGCCCGGTTTGCTGATCCCAACCACGGTCATTTGCGAAGGGATCGGTTCCATGATTTTTCCTTGGCTGGCGAGGCGGGTGGGTGTCATCTGGCGGAGTAGGTTGTGATTAGACAGCCGGAGGGCGGCTGGCAACCGCAGTGGATCACGAACGGGCGAGGACGACATGGCGCTTGAAGAAGATGACAAGCCGAGGACCAAGATCAGCCACGACATCGGTCAGGATTTGTCGCTGCTGTCGGTCGAAGAACTCAGCGGGCGGATCGCTCTGCTGCAAGCCGAGATCGCCCGGCTCGAAACTGCGCTGACGATGAAGCGCGCCACCCGCGAAGCAGCGGATCGCATCTTCAAATCTTGAACGAAAAGTTGATAGCAGGGCGCGCCGCTGTCTCATGCTGGGACATTTGCTAGCGGCCGCGGTATGGCAAATCGACCGTAAACAAATTCGCTCATTTACGCGCGATTAAGCTTTCCCGCCTATTACTGTGGATGTCCATCTTTGGACCGAGTGGCTCCTGTCCACTCTGTTTTGACGCCTCCCTGTTATCAACTTAAAAGCCGCCGGAAACGGCGGCTCTTTTTTGGCCTCGGTATCGTCCGCAGTGCCGGCGTCACGCTTTGGTCATTGACCGCCACAATGCTGTCTCTGAAGCTGCGTTAACCTTTGCGCGCGGGTCCGCTGGACTCCACGCATGGGCGGCGTAATGATTTGTTCATCATAAGCCGGTGCGCAGCTTCGCGAGCCGGTACAAGTATTCGGTAGTGTGAGGCGTTGACCATGTCTGATGTCGCGCAGGGCGAATCCGCCTTGGTGGTGCTCAGCGAACGGCTGACCAGTTCGGCAGCGTTCACGGCTCTATTTCGGGAGGGCATGGATTTGGTCGAAGAGACCGCCGCCTATCTCGACGGCTCCGGCCGCGCGGAGGCCAAGCTGCTCGACCGCGCCGTGAGCCTGACTTACGCCACCGAGAGCATGCGCCTGACCACCCGGCTGATGCAGCTCGCCTCCTGGCTGCTGCTGCACCGCGCCGTGAAGGAAGGCGAGATGACGCTGATCCAGGCCAACCGCGAAAAGACCAAGGTCAAGCTGTCGGCCGCCGATCCGGGCGCGCCCGATGTGCTGGAGCGCTTGCCGGAACAGCTGCAGTCGCTGATCGCGCGGTCGATGAGCCTGCAAAGCCGTATCCGCCGGCTCGACTCCACCATGCACACGCCGCCGGAGCCGCCGGCGCTCGGCAACCCGCTGGTGCCGCAGCTCAATATGCTCAAGGCCGCATTCGAGAATTGACGTCTCTCGCCGTCGATCAGATCTAAAGTCGCTGTGGCCGGGCTCGTCCCGGCCATTGGCATTTTTGGGGGACCGGCAGGTTATCCCCAGCGACCCAAGGCCCGCAGCGATTTGATCCGCCAACGCAAAACGCCCCGCGCGAGCGGGGCGTTTGTCGTTGGGTCTCAAAGAAGCGGCGAGCAGCCGGCGAAAAGCCGGCGCCGGCTCAATCCTTCTTGAGGAAGCCCGAGAACTTCTTCTGGAAGCGCGACACGCGGCCGCCGCGGTCCAGCACCTGCTGGGTGCCGCCGGTCCACGCCGGATGCGACTTCGGGTCGATGTCGAGGTTCAGCTTGTCGCCCTCTTTGCCCCAGGTCGACCGCGTCTGGTACTCGGTCCCGTCGGTCATGACGACGGTAATGGTATGATAGTCCGGGTGAATTTCGGTCTTCATGGGTGATCCCTTGCGCTCGCCGGCGCCTGCATCGCGATGATTTCGGGCGAATTTGCCGGGCTCTATATCCCAGGCGCGCCGCATGCACAAGGCACAGCACACGATCCGGTGACCGGGTTGTCCCGGATTTGCCAGCCGCGGGCATTGCGGCCTATGTGGTGCCGGCTAAAGCGTTTTCATCGATTTGGCAGTTCCGAATGACGGCACCGAATAAACCGCAGAGCTCCAACTCCGACGCGTCGGCGATCAGTTTGTCGCTGGACGCGATCGCGGCGACCGAGAATGTCGGGCCGCGCACCGGCACCCTGCGGGCCGATGCCGATCCGAGCCAGGTCGAGGAGGTCGCGGCCGTCGTCAAGCGCAGCCGGCTGAAGCCGCTGCTCTCGCTGATGCCGTATGTGGCCCGCTACCGCGGCCGCGCCACGCTGGCGCTGATCGCCCTGATCGTTGCGGCTGCCACGACCCTGGTGGTTCCCGTTGCGGTGCGTCGGCTGATCGATTTCGGCTTCAGCGCCGAAGGTGTCGAGCTGATCAACGGCTATTTCAGCGTCATGCTCGGTGTCGTGGTGGTGCTCGCGGCCGCCAGTGCGGCCCGGTATTACCTGGTGATGACGATCGGCGAGCGGATCGTCGCCGACGTCCGGCGCGACGTGTTCCGGCATCTCACCGCGCTGTCGCCGGCGTTCTTCGATTCCGCCCGCAGCGGCGAGCTGATCTCGCGGCTGACCGCCGACACCACCCAGATCAAATCCGCCGTCGGCGCCTCGGTGTCGATTGCGCTGCGTAACATGCTGCTGTTCGTCGGCGCGATCTCGATGATGGTGATCTCGAGCCCGCGGCTGTCCGGCTTCGTGCTGGCGGCGATTCCGCTGATCGTGATTCCGCTGGTGGCGTTCGGGCGCTGGGTGCGGCGGCTGTCGCGCAACGCGCAGGACACGCTGGCCGACGCTTCGGCCTATGCGGCCGAACTGGTCGGCGCGATCCGCACCGTGCAGGCCTACACCAACGAACGCGTCGCCAATGCCCGGTTCGGCGGCGCGGTCGAAGAGTCCTACGAGGCGGCGCGCAGCTCGACAGGGGCGCGGGCGCTGCTCACCGCGATCATCATTTTCATCGTGTTCGCCAGCGTGGTGGCGATCCTGTGGGTCGGCTCCCACGACGTTGCCATCGGCGCCATGTCGCCGGGCCGGCTCGGTCAGTTCATCCTGTACGCGGTGTTCGCAGCTTCCAGCCTCGGCCAGCTCAGCGAAGTCTGGGGCGAAGTTTCGGCGGCCTCCGGTGCAGCCGAACGGCTGTTCGAAATCCTGCGGGTGAAGCCGGAGATCGCGGCCCCGGCGCAGCCGAAGGCGCTGCCGATGCCGGTGCGCGGCGACGTGGTGTTCGACAATGTCAGCTTCTCCTATCCGACCCGGCCGGACTTCCTGGCGCTCGACGGCCTGTCGCTGAGCATTCGTGCGGGCGAGAAGGTTGCGATCGTCGGCCCCTCCGGCGCCGGCAAGAGCACGCTGTTTCACCTGTTGCTGCGGTTCTACGATCCGACCTCCGGCACGGTCTCGCTCGACGGCGTCGCTATCAACGCCGCCGATCCGCAGGCGGTGCGCGAGCGGATTGCGCTGGTGCCGCAGGACTCGGTGGTGTTCGCCGCGACCGCGCGCGACAACATCCGGTTCGGCCGCGACGACGCCAGCGAGCTCGACGTCGAGCGCGCCGCGCAGCAGGCCCATGCCACCGAATTCATCTCGCGCCTGCCGGAGGGCTTCGACACCCGGCTCGGCGAACGCGGCGTGACGCTGTCCGGCGGCCAGCGCCAGCGCATCGCCATCGCCCGCGCGATCCTGCGCGACGCACCGCTGCTGTTGCTCGACGAGGCGACCTCGTCACTCGACGCCGAAAGCGAAGTGCTGGTGCAGACCGCGCTGCAGCAGCTGATGCGCGACCGCACCACGCTGGTGATCGCCCATCGCCTCGCCACCGTGCTGTCGTGCGACCGCATCGTGGTGATGGAGCACGGCCGCATCGTCGAGCAGGGCACCCACGCCCAGCTCGTCGCCCGCGGCGGCCTCTACGCCCGTCTCGCCAAGCTGCAGTTCGAGGCGGCGTAGGTCGCCTCTACTTCGATCGGTCCGGTAGATTCGGATCTCGCGCCGCATGGCGGACGGCATGGATGACGATCTCCTCGGTGCCGACCTCGTAGAAGATCAGATACGGATAGGGCGTCGTGACCAAACGTCGGACCGTGGCATCGCTTGTTCGCGTCCCGACTCTCGGATGCGTTCGAAGGAGTTCGATTGCGGTTCGAATCCGCGCTTGGACACGCTTTGCGCCTTGCGGCGAGTATTCGGCAATATAAGCAAGGACGGCACTGAGATCGGCGAGGGCCGGCTCAGTGAAGCGGACCTTCACAGGTCGTACTTGGCCCACAGCGCGCGGACATCCTCGTCGGATGCGAAGGCTCCGCGCTTGGCCGCGTCTTTCGAGCGTTCGATGGCCGCCCGCTCATCGTCCGACAAACCGATGACGACGTCGTCATCGCCGGTGAGCTGCAGTACCACCCGCGCAATATCGTCCTGCAGTTCGGCAGGAAGACTGCGGGCCACTTCCAGCGCTTGATCGAGCAGCTTGGTCATCGCATGAGACTAGCAATTTCCGGCGGCTTGCGGAAGCTCAGGGTCGCCACAGCATGTTCAGCACCGGCCGGCCGGAGCTGTTGAGCTCCTCGCTGGTCACCGCGAAGCCGTTGCGGCGATAGAACTTGATGGCGCGGTAGTTGTCGGCATTGACCTTGAGGGTGACCCCGGTCGGCGAGCGGCGCTTGGCCTCGTCGACCAGTGCTTCGGCGACACCCCAGCCCCAGTGTTCGGGTTCGACCACCAGCTGGTCGAGATAACCGGCCGCGTCGATCGTGACGAAGCCGATCAGCGCGGTGCCCTGTTCGGCAACGATGATGGCGGCTTGCGGCACCAGCTCGGTGCGCCAGCGCTCGCGCCACCAGTCGACCCGCTTGGTGAAGTCGATCGCCGGGTAAGCGAGTTGCCAGGTCCGCAGCCATAGCGCGATCGCGGGGGCTTCGTCGGCTTCGGTATAGGGGCGGAGGGTGAAGGTCGGTGATGTCATCGCACGTACCATGAGCCGTCATCCCGGGGCGGGCGCAGCGCAGCTGCGCGCGAACCCGGAATCTGACACGCGCACCGATCGAGATTCCGGGTTCGCCGCTTCGCGGCGCCCCGGAATGACCAACGAGGGACCCACGACAACAACAACCTCACCGCTCCGTCAGCTTCAGTTCGATTCGGCGGTTGCGCTTATAGGCATCGTCGGTGTCAGCGGTGTCGAGCGGTTGGAATTCGGCGAAGCCGGCGGCGACCAGGCGCTGCGCCGGGACGCCGAGCGACATCAGGTATTGCACCACCGAGATGGCGCGGGCGCTCGACAGCTCCCAGTTCGACTTGAAGGCGCCAGTGATCGGCCGCTTGTCGGTGTGGCCGTCGACCCGCACCACCCAGGGCAGCTCGGCCGGGATCTTCTTGTCGAGCTCCTTCAGCGCCTCGGCGACCTTGTCGAGCTCGGCGCGGCCTTCCGGCAGCAGCAGCGCCTGGCCGGTATCGAAGAATACTTCGGACTGAAAGACGAAACGGTCGCCGACGATGCGGATGTCGGGCCGCTCGCCCAGGATGGCGCGCAGGCGGCCGAAGAACTCCGAGCGGTAGCGCGACAGCTCCTGCACCCGCTGCGCCAGCGCGACGTTCAGCCGCTGGCCGAGATCGGCGATCTTGTTCTGGGATTCCTTGCCGCGCTTTTCGGATGCGTCGAGCGCTTCTTCGAGCGCGGCGAGCTGGCGGCGCAGCGCCGCGATCTGCTGGTTCAGCACCTCGACCTGCGCCAGCGCGCGGGCCGAGATCTGCTTTTCCGAATCCAGCGCCTTGTTGAGTTCGGTGGCGCGGCCGGCAGCGTCGTTGCCGGCGCCGGCGAGGCCGTCATACAGGCCCTTGACCCGGTCGCGCTCGCTCTCGGCCGCCGACAGCCCGGCGCGCATCTGCGCGAGCTGCTCCTCCAGATTGAGCTTGCCGAGCTTTTCCAGCGACAGGATGTCGTTGAGTTGGGCGATCTTGGCGTTCAGCTCGGCCAGTGCCTTGTCCTTGCCGGTGACCTCCTGCGACAGGAAGAACTGCACCACCAGGAATACGGTGAGCAGGAACACGATGCCGAGGATCAGCGTCGACAGCGCATCGACGAAGCCGGGCCAGTAATTGAAACCGGATTCCTGCCGGCGGCCGCGGGCCAGCGCCATCAGCTCTTCTCCGGCTCGCGCAGGCTCTTCTCCGGCCGCTGCACCAGGGCAGACAACAGCTCCTTGATCTCGCGGTTCTGCTCGCCCTGGGCGTCGGCCCATTCGCGGATCATCTGCTGCTCGTTGCGCATGTGCGCGACCAGGCTTTGGATTGCGTTGGCGAGGTTGGCCATCGCGGCGGTGGTAGCGCGGTTGGCGCCGCCGTCCTCCAGCGTTAGCCGCAGCCGCTCCAGCGCGGCCTGCAGATCGGCGCTGCCGGCAAGCGCGCCGTCGCCGGCCGAGCTGCGCACCGTCGAGGCCAGCCAGTCTTCGAGGTCGGTGTAGAACCGGTTCTGTGCCTGGCTGGACTGCAGATCGAGGAAGCCGAGGATCAGCGAGCCGGCGAGACCGAACAGCGACGACGAGAAAGAAATCCCCATGCCGCCGAGCGGGGCGGCGAGGCCTTCCTTCAGGGTGTCGAACAGCGAGCCGGCGTCGCCGGTCACCTTCAGGCTGCCGATCACCGCGCCGATCGATCCGACGGTCTCGATCAGGCCCCAGAACGTGCCGAGCAGGCCGAGGAAGACCAAGAGGCCGGTCATGTAGCGCGAGATGTCGCGTGCTTCGTCGAGCCTTGTGGCGATCGAGTCGAGCAGGTGCCGCATTGTCTGCGGCGAGATCGCGATCCGCCCGGAGCGCTCGCCGCCGAGGATCGCCGCCATCGGCGCCAGCAGGCTCGGCCGCCGGTCGAGCGCCAGCCCCGGATCGTTGATGCGGAAGTTATTGACCCAGGCGACCTCGGGATACAGCCGGATCACCTGGCGGAAGGCCAGCACGATGCCGATCGCCAGCACCGCGCCGATCAGGCCGTTGAGGCCCGGATTGGCCATGAACGCGGCCAGCACCTGCTTGTACAGCACCACCACGATCAGCGCGCACAGCACCAGGAACACCAGCATCCGCACCAGGAAGATTCGCGGCGACGACAGCTTGTCGAGTTCGATCTCCATCGCGTGGCGCGGGGAAGGGCCTGAAGCCATCGTCGGTTTGGTCTCCGGTTTGCCGGAAGCGGCTGTTTCACCCAATATGGCACAGCACGGCGCGGAAGAAAGCCGTTGCGGCGGTTATCCGCCACCGCGTCGCGGGGGGAACTCGAATCGAAACTCCGACGTGGCGCAGAACGTATCTGCCGTCTCAGCATGGCAGTCGAACGACGGGTGGATGATGACGGGTGTGTATCTCGGAGCGCTGGCGGGAATCGCGGTGGCGCTTGCAGCGCTGATGGCAGGCGCCTGGGTGGTGCAGCAGCGGACCGGCAACTCGGGCTGGGTCGATACTATCTGGACGTTTTCGCTCGGGCTGACCGGCGCGGTGTCGTCGCTGTGGCCTATCGATGGCGCGGCGCCGGATGCGCGGCAATGGCTGGTGGCGGTGCTGGTCGCGGCGTGGTCGCTGCGGCTCGGCTCGCATATCGCCGCCCGCACCCAGCACATTTCCGACGATCCGCGCTACGCCGCCTACGCGGCGGAGTGGGGCGCCGATGCGCCGAAGAAGATGTTCTTCTTTCTGCAGAACCAGGCCTACGCCACCGTTCCGCTGGTGTTTGCGATCTTTGTCGCGGCGCATGCGCCGGCCGGAAGTTTGCGGCTGCAGGACTATCTCGGCGTACTGATCCTGATCGTCGGCATCGCCGGCGAAGGGCTGGCCGACTCCCAACTCAAGGCGTTCCGTGAAGATCCCGCCAACAAGGGCAAGGTGTGCGACGCCGGGCTGTGGCGGTGGTCGCGGCATCCGAACTACTTCTTCCAGTGGTTCGGCTGGCTGGCCTATCCGGTGATCGCGATCCCGTTCGCCGAGCCACTGTCTTACCTCTGGGGCTATGCGGCGGTGGCAGCGCCGCTGTTCATGTACTGGATCCTGGTGTACGTCACCGGCATTCCGCCGCTCGAGGAGCAGATGCTGAAATCGCGCGGTGACCGCTATCGCGATTACCAGGCCAGGACCTCGATGTTCTTCCCGCTGCCACCCCGGCGCTCCGCCACGCCATGAGCGGGCTCGCCTCGCTGATCGACATTGCCGAGCGGGTGCCGCTGCCGGATGCGGTGATCCGCGCCGGCATCCGTATGCTATGCGCCCGCACCGCCGCCAAGATGGCGCTCGGCAATGAGACCAGCGATGCGGCATTCGCCCACGCGATGGCGGCTCGCGAGGTCGCCGAGCATCCCGACGCGGCGAACGCACAGCACTACGAGGTCCCGGCGGCGTTCTTCGGCAAGGTGCTCGGGCCGCACCGCAAATACTCGTCCTGCTTCTATCGCGATGCCGAGACTACGCTCGCGCAGGCGGAAGCGGAGGCGCTGCGGCTGACGATAGAGCACGCCGACCTGCGCGACGGCCAGGCGATCCTCGAACTCGGCTGCGGCTGGGGCTCGCTGTCGCTGGCGATGGCCGAGCGGTTTCCCTATGCGCGGATCCTGTCGGTGTCGAACTCGGCGTCGCAGCGGCAGTACATCGAGGCTCAGGCCGCCGCGCGGCGGCTGATGAACCTGCGCGTCGTCACCTGCGACATGAATGCGTTCGAACCACACGATAAATTCGACCGCGTGGTCTCAGTCGAGATGTTCGAGCACATGATGAACTGGCGCAAGCTGATGACTTGGATCCGCGGCTGGCTGAAGCCGGGCGGGTTGTTCTTCATGCACGTCTTCAGTCACCGCCGCGGCACTTACTTGTTCGACCGCACCGACCCTGCCGACTGGATCGCGCAGCATTTCTTCACCGGCGGTGTGATGCCGAGCCACCGGCTGATCCGGCAATACGCCGATCTGTTCGAAATCGATGAGCAGTGGCGCTGGAGCGGTCGTCATTACCAGCGCACGGCCGAAGACTGGCTGGTCAATTTCGATCGTCACCGCGACGAGATCGAAACCATCCTGCGCCCGGTCTATGGTGACGACACCGCGTTGTGGATGCGTCGCTGGCGCTGGTTCTTCCTCGCAACCTCCGGCCTGTTCGGCTACTCCGACGGCGACGAATGGGGCGTGAGTCATTACCGCCTGAAGCCGGCCTGAGTGCTCGCGCACGGGGGGCGCGACGTGTTGTCGCTCTGCGTGTGCTGCAAAGCTCAACGATGCGCGCGCTCGTTGTGGCGCCGCTCTCGCGGCCAATTCACAACACAGTGAGCAGTAGTGTTTTCAAGCGGTTCTGGGCCCAAAAATCCCGCTTAATAAACAGCTAACTACATGGAACTAATCACTTCTTGGTTCCTGAACCGGGTCGGCAAAATTGATCCGGCGCAATGCGGGCAGCGGTACTTTCCCTAGTTTTGCCTTCGACGAAAGCAGGAGGTGTGACGTGTTTCTAGATTCTGTCGGATCGCTCGTGTTGTTCCTGACGTGCGCCGTCGGCCCTGCGTTGATTGCGTATCTCGTCGTCGACGATCTGTGGCGTAAGGCAACTCAGCGTGCGCAACCGCAGCCCCCGGCTCCGGTGGTGACCGCCAAGCAGGCACCCGAGCGGCGCTTCGGCTGGTTCGCGTGGGCGAACTGAGTTCGGTGAACTAAGCTACGAGTTCAAGACGGGCGCACCCGCCGTCGAGCTTCCAGGGTGCTCATCGCAAACAGTGAGGAAAGAGCCTTGACCATTGTTGCATTGATCGCAGCGATCTACGGGCTGGTCGGCCTGATCGGTCTGGTGGCCTTGATCATCGGCGGCCGTGAGGTCGTGGCGCAGAACGCGCACTGGAAGCGCTTCGACGACGCCCATTACTGGGACGAAGCGGCGGAAGACTGGCGGCCGCACGAACACGCCTCGCGGCCCGCGACGGCCTGATCGGACGTCGATCCGCCCGCGCCGATCGCGGCGCCAACTTGAAAATTTGAAGGCCGGCACCTGCGCCTCGCAGCTGCCGGCCTTTTCTTGTTCGGTGCTACTTGTCGTCGACGTATTCGAGAATGTCGCCGGGTTGACACTCCAGCACCGCGCAAATCCGTGACAGCGTCTCGAACCGAATGCCCTTCACCTTGCCGGATTTCAGCAGCGAGACGTTCTGCTCGGTGATGCCGATCTGCTCGGCTAGCTCCTTCGAGCGCATCTTGCGCCGCGCCAGCATCACGTCGAGATTGACCACGATCGCCATCGCCTAAACGAAGCTCGCATTCTCGTCCGCCAGCCGCGCCGCTTCGCGCATCACCGCCGCGACCGCCACCAGGACGCCGCCGACGATCACCGAAACATAGTCGTTGCTGGAGAATGTCAGCACCAGCAGACGTTGACCGGGGGGATTGCTGAGCGACAGCGCGAGCGCCAAAGCGGTCGCGGTGACGGGGCCAAGCAGACCCTGCGCCAGCACGGCGATGCCGAAGCGCTGCAGGTGGGTGGCTGCTGTGGTGGTGAAGACCTGGCCGCGCGCGAACTCGGCGAACAGCGCCCGCACATTGACCAGCCCCCACAGCATCACGGCAACCGGCACGCTGATAATCACCGCCGCCAACGCCTGATTGCCGGCGTCGAGCGGCAGCCGTGTGCCGATCTCGCCGAGCTTGGTCAGCAGCAGATTGCGGGTCCAGCTCGGGACCAAGAAGGCGGCGCCGATCAGCCCCACGATCAGCACGATCCCGATCGTGCTCATCCATTCCATCGCGCGCGACAGCCGCACCAGCTTGGTGGCCGCCGGACCGGTCAGTCCGATCGAGGTGCCGGATAGTCGTGCTTGCATTGAAGGGTTCCATCATCTATTTCGAGATGAAATTATCGTAAAACGATAATTTATCATCGTCAAGATAGGATGAGCGTCATGCGCTTCCCCGCCTCGTTCAGATTTGCTGCCGCCGCCATGGCGCTCGGTGCCCTGACTGCCTGCAGCTCCGTTCCGATCACCTCGATGGTCAAGCTGGTGCGTACCGATCTGGCAGCAACCGATCCGGCGGCGCTGCGCATTGCAGTGCGGTTGCCGCAAGGGCTGCGGCCGCGCCGGGTTACTCTGCGCGTCACCGTGGCGGTGGGCGCGGATAAACGCGAGCAGGCGTTTGTGCTGGCCGATCTCGATGATCCCGGCGAACTGTTGTCGCTGAAGGACGAAGTGACGAACGACACCATGATCTACGCCTTCCGGATCGCACCCGAGGATGTGCCGCGGCTGCTCGCGGTCCGCGACCAAATGGCGGCTCACAAGGCAAAGGGCGAGCGCGGCTCGCTGACGATCGGGGTCGGCGCCGAAGCCTGCCGTACCGGCACGCTGCCGGCCAAGACTCTGGTCACGACCTATCTGAAGACCGAGCGCACCGGCGACTTCTTCCCGCTGACGCGCGACGTCGACCTGCGCAAGGACGTGCCGAAAGAGGCCGTGCCCGAGCGCATTCCGCTGTGTAACTAAAGGGGGCAGTTCTTCACTTCTCCCCGCGCGGGGGAGAAGGAGCAGGCCGAGCAGCGAAGGAGCGGCTCAGGGCTTTGGACAGGTCGGCGGGGTGTCGTCGGACCATTCGGGAGCCGACAATTCCAGATCGTTCAGGCCGAGCAAGCCGATCGCGCGCAGCGCCATGTGGTCGACCATTTCCGAGATCGAGCGCGGCCGTTGATAGAACGCCGGCGACAGCGGCGCCACGATCGCGCCGATCTCGGTCGCCTGCGCCATGCTGCGGATATGGCCGAGATGCAGCGGCGTCTCGCGCAGCATCAGCACCAGCCGGCGCCGCTCCTTGAGCTGCACGTCGGCGGAGCGCACCAATAGATTGTCGAGATCGCCGTGGGCGATTGCCGACAGGGTGCGGATCGAACACGGCGCCACGATCATACCGGAGGTGCGGAACGAGCCCGAGGCGATACAGGCGCCGACGTCGTCGATCTTGTGAAAGCGATGCACCAGGTCGGCGGCGTGATCGAGTGCGTTCGGTCCGACCTCGTAGGCGATGGTCCGCCTTGCGGCTTTCGACACCACCAGATGCACTTCGCAATCGACCGAGGCCAGCAGTTCGACCACCCGCAGCCCCACCGCGGCGCCCGAGGCGCCGCTGATGCCGACCACGATGCGGTGCTGCGTGCTCATCGGATCAGTCGGCGTTGTCCGGCCGCCGGCTGATGTTCCGGCGACAGCCCGAGGCTCGTCCACATCGCATCGACCCGCGCGATCACGTCTTTGTCCATCTCCAGCACCTTGCCCCACTCGCGCTCGGTTTCGGTGCCGATCTTGTTGGTGGCGTCGATGCCGAGCTTACCGCCGAGTCCGGATTTCGGCGAGGCGAAGTCGAGATAATCGATCGGGGTGTCGCTGATCGACACCATGTCGCGCGAGGTGTCGCAGCGTGTCGACACCGCCCACATCACGTCGGCCCAGTCGCGGACGTCGACGTCGTCGTCGACGATGATGAGGAGCTTGGTGTAGCTGAACTGCGGCAGCATCGACCACAGCCCCATCATCAGCCGGCGCGCCTGGCCAGGATAGCGCTTCTTGATCGAGGCGACCGCGATCCGATAGGAGCACGCCTCCGGCGGCAGCCACAGGTCGACGATCTCGGGGAATTGACGGCGCGCGACCGGGAGAAACACGTCGTTGAACGCTTCGCCGAGCCGCGACGGTTCGTCCGGCGGCCGGCCCGTGTAGGTCGACAGATAAATCGGATGCCGGCGCATGGTGATGGCGGTGATCCGCATCACCGGGAATTCTTCGACCGCATTGTAATAGCCGGTGTGGTCGCCATACGGCCCCTCCGGCGCGGTCTCGGTCGGCGACACGAAGCCTTCGAGTACGATCTCGGCATCGGCCGGCACGCTGATCGGAATGGTCTGGCACGGCGTCAGGCTCGGCCGCTCGCCGCCAAGCAGGCCGGCGAATTTGATCTCGGAAACCGTCTCAGGCAGCGGCAGCACCGCGGAGAGAATCATCGCCGGATCGGCGCCGATCACGATCGCCACCGGCATCTCGCGCTTGTCGGCTTTCCACTGGTGGTGGTGCTTGGCGCCGCCACGATGCGCCAGCCAGCGCATGATGAGACGATCCTTGCCCAGCACCTGCATCCGATAAACGCCGACATTGTCGGTGCCGTGCGCGCCGGGCGGGGGCTTGGTGAAGACGAGGCCCCAGGTGATCAGCGGCGCCGGCTCTCCGGGCCAGGGGATCTGCACCGGCAGCCGGCCGAGGTCGACCGCATCGCCGGTCAGCACCACTTCCTGCACCGGCGCCGATTTCGCCATCTTCGGCCGCATCGCCAGTGCGGCCTTGGCCATTGGCAGTTTGCTCAAAGCGTCGGTCAGGCTCTGCGGCGGCGCCGGCTCGCGCATTTCGGCGAGCGCCTCGCCGAGCCGCGACAGGTTTTCCGGTAGGATGCCGAGGCCCCAGGCCACCCGTTCGACCGTGCCGAACAGATTGACCAGGATCGGCATCTCCGACGGCCTGCCGTCGGCTTTGATCGGGTTTTCGATCAGGAGTGCTGGGCCACCGGCATGCAACACGCGGCGATGGATTTCGGTGAGGTCGTGGACCACCGACACCGGCTTGCGGATGCGGTGCAATTGTCCGCGTGACTCGAGATAGCCAATAAATGCACGCAGATCAGGGAAGGGCGGTTTGACGCGGCTCAGCATGATGTCTCCCTGCGGACAACACTGGTCAGCACTTGCCATCGACGCTGTCTTTGATCAGGCGCAAAGAAGTACCGTCGGGGCCGGGCTACGCGGACTGTTCACGATAAGGTGGCCCATGTCGGTATCCAATTCGTCCGTCTCCAGGATGCCCGTGCCGCTTGCCCTCGCGACGCGGGTGTTGCCGCTGTTGCCACTGCAGGTGCTGCTCGGAATTTGCTTGCGCGAAATTCGCGCGCGCCATCCCCGGATCTTCGATCGCCTCGGTCCGCACACCGGCAAGCGTTACGGCCTCGCGCCGACCGACCTGCCGATTGCGTTCGTGCTCGAGCCGCGTCGGATGAGTCCGCGGGTCACGGTGGTGCGTAAGCTGCCCACCAACATCCACGCGCGGATCGCGGGTCCGCTGTCGGCGCTGATCGGCATGACCGACGGCTCCTATGACGGCGACGCGCTGTTCTTCTCGCGCGACATCGAAATCGACGGCGACATGGAAGCGGTGGTCGCGCTGCGCAATGCGATCGACGATTCCCGCGTCGACTTCCTGAAAGAGTCGGTGGCGTGGTTCGGCCCGCTGGCGGCGCCGATCGAACGGATCTTGCGCAGCCTGGTCGGCGCGCAGCCCGGCTATCGCGAAGAGCTGGGTGTCGGAGGCGGAGGTTAGAGCATGGAACTGATCTGTCCCGCTGGTACGCCGGCAGCGCTGCATGATGCCGTCGCCGCAGGCGCCGACGCGATCTATTGCGGCTTCAATGACGAAACCAACGCGCGCAACTTCCCGGGGCTGAACTTCAGCCGCGAGGAGATGCGGGAGTCGATCGCGCACGCGCATCGCTACGGCACCAAGGTGCTGGTGGCGATCAACACTTTCGCGCGCGCCGGCAATGTCGAACTGTGGCAGCGCGCGGTCGACGACGCCGTCGAAGCCGAAGCCGATGCGCTGATCCTCGCCGATGTCGGCGTGATGGATTACTGCGCCAAGACTCATCCGGAGCAGCGGCTGCACGTCTCGGTGCAGGCGGCCGCCGCCAATCCGGATTCGATCCGGTTCTATGTCGACAGCTTCAACGCCCAGCGCGTGGTGCTGCCGCGCGTCCTCAGCGTGCAGGAAATCGCCGCGATCACCAAAGAGGTGAAGGTCGAGACCGAGGTCTTCATCTTCGGCGGCCTGTGCGTGATGGAAGAAGGCCGCTGCTCGCTGTCGTCCTACGCCACCGGCAAGTCGCCCAATATGGACGGCGTGTGTTCGCCGGCAGCCTCGATCCAGTATCGCGAGCAGAACGGCTCGCTGGTGTCGCGGCTCGGTGAGTTCACTATCAACAAATTCGCCAAGGGCGAGGCTGCGGCGTATCCGACGCTGTGCAAGGGCCGCTACCAGACCGACGAAGGCTGCGGCTATTTGTTCGAAGATCCGGCCAGCCTCGATGCCACCACGATGCTGCCGGACCTCCGCGCCGCCGGCGTTGCGGCGCTCAAGATCGAAGGTCGCCAGCGCGGCCGCGCCTATATCGAGCGGGTGGTGAAGACCTTCAAGGACGTGCTCGCCGCGCTCGATGACGGACGGCCTCTGCCGGTCGATGCACTGCGCGGCCTGACCGAAGGCCAGTCGACCACCACCGGCGCCTACAAGAAGACCTGGCGCTGACAACGTGGCGCCGACGCCTGTCGGCGCCGAGTGATTTTTCGCGAACCACCTACAGCGAGGCTACTCCCATGCAACTCACGCTTGGACCGGTGCTGTTCAACTGGAAGCCGGAAGAGTGGCGCGACTTCTATTTCCGCATCGCCGACGAAGCGCCGGTCGATACCGTCGTGGTCGGCGAGGTGGTGTGCTCGAAGCGCCAGCCGTTCCTCGAGGAGCACATCCCGGCGGTGGTCGAGCGCCTCGCCGGCGCCGGCAAGAAAGTGCTGATGGGCTCGCTGGTGCTGATGTCGCTGCCGCGCGAGCGCAAGGCGATGGCCGAGCTCGCTGCCGACGACGGCTTCATGATGGAGGTCAACGACCTCTCCTGCCTCGGCATGCTCGGCGGCAAGGCCCACGCGATCGGTCCGTTCGTCAACATCTACAACGAGTCGACCGCGGCGTATTTCGCCTCGCGCGGCGCCAGCCGCATCTGCCTGCCGCCGGAGCTGCCGCTGTCGGCGATCCGCAGCATCGCCAAGTCGCTGCCCAACGTGTCGTTCGAGGTGTTCTCGTTCGGCCGGGTACCGCTGGCGATCTCGGCGCGCTGCTATCATGCCCGGCTCAACAAGCTGGCGAAGGACAATTGCAAGTTCGTCTGCGAGCAGGACCCGGACGGTCTCGCCGTGACGACGCTCGATGACGAGCCGTTCCTGGCGATGAACGGCGTGCAGACGCTGTCCTACACCTGCGCCAGCCTGCTCGGCGACATCGACAAGCTCAAGGACGCCGGCGTTTCCTCGATGCGCCTGTCGCCGCAGCAGTGCGACATGGTGGCGGTCGCCAAGCTGTATCGCGACGTGATCGACGGCAAGATCGCGGTGGCCGAAGGTGCACAGAAGCTCGACCAGCTTTATTCGCTGAAGAAGTCGAACGGCTTCCTGTTCTCCAAGCCGGGTGCTGCCTTCGTCACCGACTCGGGCGACGTCCGGCGGATCGTGCCGGCGGCGTAAGCACGCGGCGATTATTTGAAGTTCGGCGCCGTCTCCACACTACCAACCGTCATCCTCCGCGTATGCGGAGGATCCAGTACGGTGGTGCGCTGATTCTTGAAGCAAGCCTCTGGAATACTGGATCGCCCGCCTACGCGGGCGATGACGGCCGATGCTGTGGCACGGCGGACCAGCACTCGGTTCCGTCATGCGCGGGCTTGACCCGCCTGCGGGGCCGAAGCCTCTTCGGCGCGGCGAAGGCCCGCGCATCCATCCCGCGCGTGAGCGCGTGTTCAACAACATCAATTGAAGAAGATGGATCGCCGGGTCGAGCCCGGCGATGACGACTGTTTAGGGGGAGCCGTTTACGACCAGCGTCTGCTCAGCGCTTCAGGTCAGCGGCTTTAAGATCCGCGCCAGTTCGGCGTGGATGGTTTCGTTGCCGCAGACGATGTCGCCGGTTTTCAGCACGTCGCCGCCGTTGATGTCGCCGACGGTGCCGCCGGCTTCGCGGATCATCACGATGCCGGCCGCGATGTCCCACGGCGACAGATTGCGTTCCCAGAAGCCGTCGAAGCGGCCGGCCGCGACCGCGCCGAGGTCGAGCGAGGCGGTGCCGAACCGGCGCAGGCCGGCGACCTTGGGCTGCAGCGCGGCCATCTCGCGCTGGTTCTGCGCGAAGTCGCCGCGGCCGAGATGCGGCAGGCCGCAGCCGATGACGCAGTCGTGGAGTTCGCGGCGGTTGGCGACGCGCAGCCGGGTGTCGTTGAGAAACGCACCCTTGCCGCGCTCGGCGATGTACAGCTCTTCATTGGCCGGATTGTAGATCACGCCGGCGATCATCGTGCCTTCGCGTTCGAGGCCGATCGAGATCGCGAAATGCGGGATGCCGTGCAGGAAGTTGGTAGTGCCGTCGAGCGGATCGACGATCCAGCGATGGGTCTTGTCGGCGCCTTCGCGGCTGCCGCCTTCCTCGCCGAGGAAGCCGTAGCCCGGGCGCGCCTTCGACAGGTCCTCGTACAGCATCTCTTCGGCGCGCTTGTCGGCGCGGGACACGAAGTTGGCCGGGCCCTTCAGCGACACCTGGAGATTTTCAATCTCGCCGAAGTCGCGCTTGAGGCTGCGGCCGGCGCGGCGCGCCGCCTTGACCATGACGTTGATGAGAGCGGAATGGATCATGGTCTGGTCTCGTGACGACCTGCGAACGGTCTGGTCGGGAAGGGGATGTGTGGGGTTTGCGGCCGCAAGGGGTGCCCTGTGCGGCGGGCGGCGTCAACCCGGATCATTTGCCGCCGCCGATCCAGGTCCGCGCCGCCTCTTCGGCTTTGGCGCGATCCTCGGGCGACATCTGCGCCAGCGTCTGGTCGAGCTGCAGGTCGCCCTTGCCGGCGGTCTTGGCGACCAGGTGCCATTTCATGGCTTCGTTGATGTCACGCGGCGCCCCTTGGCCGGAGACCAGCACGTGGGCGAGGCGATTCTGGGCGATCGGGTTGTTGGCGCGCGCCGCCTTGCGCAGCAGCGCCACGGCGGCCGGCTCGTTTTTCGGCGTGCCGGTGCCGTTGTACAGCGCGATGGCGTATTCAACCTGGGCCGGGACGTTGCCGGCGAGCGCGGCGGCCTGCAGCAGCCGCACCGACTGCTCGATGTTCTTTGTTACCCCGGTACCTTCTTTGTAGAAGGTCGCCAGCGCATATTGGGCCTCCGGGTTGCCGGCGTCGGCCGCCATCCGCAGCAGTTCGGCCGCGCGCTTGACGTCCTGCGGGAAGGTCTGGCCGTCGAGGTAGAGCAGCGCCAGATTATAGGCCGCCTTCGGCTCGCCGAGCTTGGCGGCCTGCGCCAGCCATTTGGCGGCTTCCTCACGGTTCGGCGGGCCGCCGCGGCCGCCCATCCGGGCCATGGCGAGGGCAAACATCGCCTCGCGGTCGCCGAGGTCGGCCGCTTTCGAATACCACTCGACCGCCTTCTTATAGTCGCGCTTGACGCCGAGGGCGTTGGCGTAAAGCTCGCCCAGCATGGTCATGGCTTTGGCGTCGTTATCGGCGGCGCGCTTCTGGGCCAGCTCGAACGCCGTCTTGTAGAAGCCGCGCTGATAGGCGCCGTACACCAGGTCGACATTGGGATCTTCGGCCGCGGCCGCGCCGCCGCCCTCGGGGGCAGCCTTGGCGTCGGGTTTATCGGCCGGCTTCTTGGCCTTGTCCTTGGCCTCGGTGGCGGGGGCCTTGGCCGGGGCCGGCGGCCGGGGCTTCGGCTTTTCCGGCTCCAGCGGCTTCGGGAACGGGTTGGGGCCGGACGGCGGCGACAGCGAGACTTGCGCCGCTGCGCCGGTGGCAAGCAGCACCGAAGCCGCAACAATCGCGAACGCGCGCAGCGCCTTCATCTTGGAATCCAATGTGTTATTGCCGGGGGGCGGCAGCGAAGCCTTGGCGCAGCGCTTCGCCGGCGTCCGCCAGCGCGGCCGTGGGAACGTCGGCGCTCCAGATGAAGTCGCCCACCAGCACGAAATCGGCACCTGCTGTGGCGAATTGATGGACTTCGTCGCGGCTGGTCGCATAGCCGACGCATGGCGGCTCGAACAGCTCGGCCCACCAGTCCAAACGCTCGGCAATCGCCTCGGCCGACGGCCGGGTGCCGTCGGCGCCGGGCTCGCCGAACAGCACGTAATCAGCGCCGGCTTCGCCGGCGATCATCGAATCATGGCGGGTTTCGAGCCCGCCGACGCCGGCGATCCGGGACGGCTGCAATTGCGGCAGCCATTCCTGCATCGCCTTGAGGCCGGACAGATGCGCCCCGTCGGCGCCGCCGCGTGCCACCAGGTCGGCGTGGCCGTCGACCAGGAGAGCTGCGCCGCCTGCCTGCACCACCGGCGCCACCGCCTTGATCCGCGACGTCAGGGTCCGCGGATCGGACGGCTCCAGCCGCAGCAGCACCGCCGCGATATCGGCGGCGGCGAGCAGCTTCGGCAGGGCCGCGACCAGGGCGGCGGGATCGGCAGTCACCGGCGTCGCCAGATACAGGCGCGGCGCCGGACGCGATGGAGCAGGCTTGGCGTTCATACGGCTCAGGCGGCCTTCTTGGTTTCGAGCTCGGCGCTCCACTCGCCCTTGGCGGCGAGCGAGTTCATCCGGGCCCGGTGCGTGAACGCGGCCTGACCGGCCGCGACGTTTTCGGCCTTGCCCGACCACGCCTTCTGCGGCGCGGCCTGCAGGGCACGGCCGTACGAGAAGGTGAGGCCCCAGGGCAGGCCGCCGATCTTGTTCATGGCATCGAGATGCGCCGTCGCTTCTTCGTCCGACTGGCCGCCGGACAGGAAGGCGATGCCCGGAACCGCCGACGGCACGCAGGCCTTCAGCAGCTTCACGGTCTTTTCGGCGACTTCCTGCACCGACGCCTTCTTAGCCGATTTCTTGCCGGGGACCGCCATATTCGGCTTCAGGATCATGCCTTCGAGGGCGACGCCCTGGAAGTAGAGTTGCTGGAAGGTTTCCTTCAGCACCCATTCGGTGACGTTGTAGCAGGTGTCGATGTCGTGGGCGCCGTCCATCAGCACCTCGGGCTCGACGATCGGCACGATCTGGGCCTGCTGGCACAGCGCCGCGTAGCGCGCCAGCGCATGGGCGTTGGTCATGATCGCGGTGTGGGTCGGCACCCCGCGGGCGGTGTCGATGTCGATCACGGCGCGCCATTTCGCGAAGCGGGCGCCCTGCTTGTAGTACTTGGCGAGCCGCTCGGCGAGCTTGTCGAGGCCGACCGTGATGGTCTCGCCCGGGCAGTTCGGCAGCGGCTGGGTGCCCTCGTCGACCTTGATGCCGGGGATGCTGCCGGCCTGCTCGATCAGCTTCACCAGCGGAGTGCCGTCGGCGGCGTTCTGCCAGATCGTCTCGTCGTACAGGATCACGCCGGAGACGTAGTCGCTCATCGCTTCCTTGGAGCGGAACAGCATCTCGCGATAATCGCGGCGGTTGGTCTCGGTCGACTCCACCCCGATCACGTCGAACCGCTTCTTGATCGTTCCCGACGACTCGTCGGCAGCGAGAATGCCCTTGCCGGGCGCGACCATGGCGCGAGCGATCTGGTTCAAGTCAGCGAGGTTCATCGCGTCTCTCCTTTGGCTGTTCTTGTTGGTTTGGGAAGCCGTTCGGACAGGGTCTTAGACAATGCCGAGGAAGATGGCGAGGGCGCGATTGACCGCGGCCATGTCGCCAGTGGAGAGGCGGCTAGCGTCATTCCCCGCGAAGGCGGGGGAACCAGTGTTCCAGAGCGCTCGTGTTCGATCCGCCTTTCACTGCCATACTGGATCGCCCGCCTTCGCGGGCGATGACGAGAGAGAATGCGGTAAGGACGGGCGTGTCACTTCCCGTCGTCGCCCCAGACTTCGATCAGCATAACGGCGAGCTGCTCAAGGAGCTCTTGGTCTTCTGCACTCGCGTTGATGGCCGCACACGCCCGGCGAATTCTGCCTTGATCTCTGGATCATTCAAGTCAGGGAGCGGCGGATCGGTCGGCCGCAGCCCAGGCGCCGTCATCTCGGCCGTGCGATCCGCACCACACTCCTGCTCGGAGTGTAGGTGCGAAACGCTGTATCTACAACCTGGGCGTTCTTCGCGCCCGAGTGGGCTGAGCTGGGCCTACTTGACCCGGAGGACTTCCACGCCCGGCAGCGGCTTGCCTTCCATCCATTCCAGGAAGGCGCCACCGGCTGTCGAGATGTAGGTGAAGTCGTCGGCGACGCCGGCGTGGTTGAGCGCCGCGACGGTGTCGCCGCCGCCTGCCACCGACACCAGCTTGCCGGCCTTGGTGCGCTTGGCGGCATGCTTGGCGGCTTCGACGGTGCCCTTGTCGAACGGCGTCAGCTCGAACGCGCCGACCGGGCCGTTCCACACCAGGGTGGCGGCGTCGTCGATCGCGGCGTGGATGCGCTCGATCGAGCGCGGGCCTACGTCGAGGATCATGCTGTCCGGCGGGATCGCGTCGAGGCCGTAGGCGAACGACGGCGCGTTGGCCTCGAAGTGATAGGCCACGGTGGCGTCGACCGGGAGGATGATGGCGCAGTTGGCGGCTTCGGCCTTATCGATGATGCGCAGCGCGGTCGGGGCCAAGTCCTTCTCGCACAGCGACTTGCCGACCTTGACGCCCTGGGCGTGCAGGAAGGTGTTGGCCATGCCGCCGCCGATCACCAGCGCCTGCACCTTGGTGACGAGGTTTTCGAGCAGGTCGATCTTGGTCGATACCTTGGCGCCGCCGACGATCGCGATCACCGGCTTCACCGGCGCTTCCAGCGCCTTGTTCAGCGCCACCAGCTCGGCCTGCATGGTGCGGCCCGCATAGGCCGGCAGCTTGTGGCCGAGGCCTTCGGTGGTGGCGTGGGCGCGGTGCGCGGCCGAGAACGCGTCGTTGACCCAGATGTCGCCGAGCTCGGCGAGCTTGTCGACGAACGCCGGATCGTTCTTCTCTTCCTCGGGATGGAAGCGGGTGTTTTCCAGGCACAGGATGTCGCCGTCGTTCATTGCGGCGATCGCCTTGGCGGCGGGCTCGCCGATGCAGTCATCAGCGAAGCCGACCGGCTTCTTGATGACGTCGGCCAGCGCGGCGGCGACCGGCTTGAGCGAGTTCTTGTCGTCGCGGCCCTTCGGCCGGCCGAAATGCGCCAGCAGGATCACCTTGGCGCCCTTGCTCGACAGCTCGGTGATGGTCGGCATCACGCGCTCGAGCCGGGTGGTGTCGGTCACCTTGCCGGCGTCCATCGGCACGTTGAGATCGACGCGCAGCAGCACGCGCTTGCCCTTCACATCGACGTCGTCGAGGGTGCGGAATGTCTTTGTCATGATGAACCCGGTGCCTTGGGTGTCATCCTTCGAGACGCCTCGCTGCGCTCGGCTCCTCAGGATGAGGGAGGATGATGGGCGCACGAAGAACAGCTTCGGCGCGTCGAATGCGGCGCCTCATGGCAGAAGCGGGTGATAACCCGAGCTTGGTGCATGAGGCGCCGTGTCGTCGTCGACTTCGCCGCTGAGCGGCTTAGTCGATTAGATCGAGACTTGGTCGATTAGATCAGCTTGCCCATCGCGACGGCGGTGTCGGCCATGCGGTTGGAAAAGCCCCACTCGTTGTCGTACCACGACATCACGCGCACCAGCGTGCCGTTCTGCACCTTGGTCTGGTCCATGTGGAAGGTGGACGAGTGCGGATCGTGGTTGAAGTCGATCGAGACGTTCGGCGCGTTAGTGTAGCCGAGGATGCCCTTCAGCTCCTGCTCGGCGGCGCGCTTGATCGCTTCGTTGATCTCTTCCTTGGTGGTGGCCTTCTTGGCGATGATCTTGAGGTCGACCACCGAGACGTTCGGGGTCGGCACGCGGATCGCGACGCCGTCCAGCTTGCCCTTCAGCTCGGGCAGCACCAGGCCGATCGCCTTGGCGGCGCCGGTCGAGGTCGGGATCATCGACATCGCCGCGGCGCGGCCGCGGTAGAGATCCTTGTGCATGGTGTCCAGCGTCGGCTGGTCGCCGGTGTAGGCATGGATCGTGGTCATGAAGCCGGTTTCGATGCCGACGGTGTCGTTGAGCACCTTGGCGACCGGAGCCAGGCAGTTCGTGGTGCACGAGCCGTTCGAAACCACCATGTGGTCCTTCGACAGGGTGGCGTGGTTGACGCCATACACGATGGTCGCGTCAGCGCCGTCCGACGGAGCCGAAACCAGAACGCGCTTGGCGCCGGCGGTCAGCAGCGCGGCGGCCTTATCGCGCGCGGTGAAGATGCCGGTGCATTCCAGCGCGATGTCGACGCCGACTTCCTTGTACGGCAGCGCCGACGGATCCTTGATCGCCGTCACCTTGATCTTGCCGCGGCCGGCATCGATCGTGTCGCCGTCGACCTTGACCTCGTGCGGGAAGCGGCCGTGGACGGAGTCGAAGCGCAGCAGATGGGCATTGGTCTCGACCGGGCCGAGATCGTTGATCGCAACGACTTCGATATCCTTACGACCGGACTCGTAGATCGCCCGCATAACGTTGCGGCCGATGCGGCCAAACCCATTGATCGCGACCCGAACTGCCATCCAACTTCTCCTCGCTGCAGATGATTTTCAATTCTACGACGGGGCGCTCCCCGTACTCTTGCGCGGTTTCATGCCCAAAATACCGAGCGGTTGCAATCCGCTCGTTCATGATTCAGATCAAAGACTTACCGCAGGCGCGGCCCACCTGATGCGGTGAACTGCCGCGCCCGAAAAATTGCGCGATCCTTAATCGCCCACGTGCGGGCGCCGCGATATTAGGCGGCGAGCCGACGCTTAGCGGCGTCCGCCACGGCCTCGGCGGTAATGCCGAAGTGCTTGTAGAGGTCCTTGGCCGGCGCGCTGGCGCCGAAGCCGGTCATGCCGACGAAGCCGCCGTCCGGACCGATCACCGCGTCCCAGCCGAACCGCACCGCGGCTTCGACCGCGACCTTGACCGGCGCATCGCCGATGATCGCGGCGCGGGTGGCGTCGTCCTGCGCCAGCAGCAGATCGAGCGACGGCACCGAGACGACGCGGGCGGCGACGCCCTGCACCTCGAGCAGCTTCTGCGCCGCGACCGCGATCTCGACCTCGGAGCCGGTGGCGAAGATCGACACCTGCGCCTTGCCCGGCGCCGGGATCAGCTCGTAGCCGCCGGTGGCGCAGAGGTTGGCCTCGGAGGTTGCGGTGCGGACCTGAGCGAGGTTCTGCCGCGACAGCGCCAGCACGGTCGGCCCGTTGGTGTTCTCCAGCGCGAGCTGCCAGCATTCGGCGGTTTCCACCGCGTCGGCCGGGCGGAATACCCGCATGTTCGGCATCGCCCGCAGAGCGGCGAGGTGTTCGACCGGCTGATGCGTCGGGCCGTCTTCGCCGAGCCCGATCGAATCGTGGGTCATGATGTAGACGACTGGCACATGCGACAGTGCCGCGACCCGCATCGACGGCCGCGCATAGTCGGTGAAGCACAAGAAGGTGCCGCCCGCGGGCGCGAACCCGCCATGCAGCGCAAGGCCGTTCATCGCCGCCGCCATCCCCATCTCGCGGATGCCGTAATGGATGTAGCGGCCGGAGAAATCGTCCGGTGTCACGTCCTTGGCTTGCTTGACGCGGGTATTGTTGGAGGGCGTCAGGTCGGCGGAGCCGAGCAGCAGCTCGGGCACCACCGGCGTAAGTGCTTCCAGCGCCAGTTCGCTGGCCTTGCGGGTGGCGATGGTCTGCGGTTCGGCGACCAGTTTTTCCTTGAGCGCACGGATCGCATCCGCAATCGCCGCCGGCCGCTTACGGTCGATCACCCGGCGTTTGAAATCGTCGCGCTTGTCCGCCGGCAGCGCGTCGAACCGGGCCAGCCAGTCGGCGCGGGCGGAGGCGCCCTGTTTGCCGACATTGCGCCAGGCACCGAGCACGTCGTCCGGAATCTCGAACGGGCCGTAGTCCCAGCCGAGCGCCTTCTTGGCGCCCGCAAGCTCTTCGGCTCCGAGCGGTTCGCCATGCGCCTTCGAGGTGCCGGCCTTATGCGGCGCGCCGAAGCCGATGGTGGTCTTGCAGGCGATCATGGTCGGCCGGTCGGAGGCCTGGGCTTTGCGTATCGCGTCGGCGATCGCCTTGTGGTCGTGACCGTCGATCCGGAATGAATTCCAGCCATGCGCCTGGAAGCGCGCGACCTGGTCGACATTGTCGGTGAGCGACAGCGGGCCGTCGATCGAGATGCCGTTGTCGTCGTAAAGGAAGATCAGCTTCGACAGCTTGAGGTGCCCGGCGAGCGCGATCGCCTCGTGGCTGACGCCTTCCATCAGGTCGCCGTCCGAGCACAGCACGTAGGTGTAGTGATCGACGATGTCGCCAAACTCCGCCTGCAGCAGCCGCTCCGCCAGCGCCGTGCCGACCGACGAGGCGACGCCCTGGCCGAGCGGGCCGGTGGTAGTCTCGACCGACGAGGTGATGCAGTTCTCCGGATGGCCCGGCGTCTTGGAGTCGAGCTGGCGGAAATTCTTGATCTGATCGAGCGTCAGTTCTTCGTTGCCGGTCAGATACAGCAGCGCATAGAGCAGCATCGAGCCGTGGCCGGCCGACAGAATGAAACGGTCGCGGTCCGGCCAGTGCGGATCGGCGGCATCGAATTTCAGAAACTGCGACCACAGCACGGTCGCGACATCGGCGGCCCCCATCGGCAGCCCGGGATGGCCGGATTTGGCCTTCTCCACCGCATCCATCGCCAGCGCCCGGATTGCGTTTGCCATACGGGAATGATCGACCTGCGCCATGATGGATCTCGCCTGAAAATGAGGGTTGCGGTTGTTCCGGTAGAATCGGAACGTGCCCTGCCTCCATGGCAGGGCGATGAACAGAACAGATGGGGCTGGACAGCCGGGGAAGCCAGTTCGGCATAGCACCCGATACCGCTAGGGCCAACATTTTGGCCCGGAACCGGCGCTTTGGCGGGTGCTTTGCAGTGCATAGTGCAGCGGCAGCGTTGCGCTGGGCTTCTGCGCCACGTAAATTTCATGCTCTAAAGGCTTGTTCAATCGTGGCTTTTGTGGGGGTCCCCAGAGACCTCGGGTGTGGGAGCTTGCGAGGGGTCGCGCAACGAGCATGACGGATCGTCCTGCCCACGGTTCCATCGCTGCCGATCAGGCACCGGCCGAGATCGTTGCGGCGGCTCGCCGCCTTGCAGCGGCGCTTGAAGCGCTGGAAAGCGCGGTGGAACGGCGTGCCGAGGCCGACCGCGACGAGGACGAGCTGGCCTCGCGAATCCAGGCGCTCGGCGCCGATCGGTCGCGCCTCGCCGACGAACTCGACGGTGCGCTGGTGCGCAGCCGCAAACTCGAGCGGGTCAATCGCGAGATCGCGCAGCGGCTCGATTCCGCCATCGACACCATTCGCCACGTGCTCGATACGGAAGCGGGCGATCCACAGCCGGCCGAGGAGGAGTCATGAGCTCGAGCGACTCCGCTGGGTCCGCCAACCACGTCAGCGTCACCATCAACGGCCGGCAATACCGGATGGCCTGCGAGCCGGGCCAGGAGCCGCAGCTGCTCGGGCTCGCTGAAAATCTCGAGACACGGATTCAGAGCCTGCGCGGCCGGTTCGGCGAGATCGGCGACGCGCGGCTGACCGTGATGGCGGCGCTGATGATGGCGGACGAACTCCTCGATGCCCACGGCCGCATCGCCTCGCTGCAGCAGGAAGTCGATGCTTTGCGCAACGACCGCGCCGCTTCGCTCGATCGCACCGTATCGACCAACCGCGCCGTCGCCGCCGCGCTCAACAGCGCCGCCGAACGCATCGAGCGCACCACCCAGGTCCTCAACCGCACCATCGGCGGCGGCATCGCGATCGGGTAGTCTTGTTTCTTTCTTACAGCGCGCAATTGCCGGGGATACTACCGTTTGTCATTCCGGGATGCGCGCCCTTGCGCGCAGGCCCGGAATCCATATCCCCTGGAATCGCGGTGAAGCACTGCAGCGGAGATGCAGTACTCAACTGTGACGATAGGGGGTATGGATTCCGGGCTCGCGCTGCGCGCGCCCCGGAATGACGGGGAAAGGTTGTGATTGCAGCAAAGAGCTGTTGTTACTTCCTGAGCACCGCCACCAGCTCGACATGCGGTGTGTACTTGAACTGATCGACCGGGATCACGCGGTCGAGTTTGTAGCCGCCGTCGATCAGCAGCTTTGCGTCGCGGGCGAAGGTGGTGGCGTTGCAGGAGACGGCGAGTACCAGCGGCACCCGGCTGGCTGCGAGCTGCGCGGCCTGCGCCTGCGCGCCCTGGCGCGGGGGATCGAACAGCACGGCGTCGAAGTCGCGGAGTTCGGGCGGTGCGAGCGGGCGACGGAACAGATCGCGCGCTTCGGCCTTCACCGGCTTCAGCCCCGGCGTCGCCGGCGCGGCCTTCTGCAGCGCCGCGACGGCCGGCGCGTCGCTGTCACAGGCGAACACCCGGGCCTTCTCGGCGAGGCGCAGTGCGAACGGGCCGACGCCGCAGAACAGATCCGCGACCTGCTTGGCGCGGCCGAGATGAGCTATCGCCAGCTCTGCCAGCGTTTGTTCGCCGAGCGCCGTCGCCTGCAGGAATGCGCCCGGCGGCAGCGTCACCTTGGCCTTGCCGATCGCCACCACCGGCGGCCGGCGCAGCAGAACTAATTCACCGTGGCGCGTCAGCCGGGCGAGCTTGTGCTTATCGGCGAGCTGCGACAGCGAGGTGATCATCTTCGGCGGCAGCGGGCCCGAGCCGCGTACGTCGATATCGAGACCGTTTTCGGTGGCGGTGACTTGAATATCGAGGGGCTTGCCGACCGGCGTCAGCGCTTCGGCCAACGCCCAGGCCGCTTCCAGCGCGCCGCTCAGCGCCGGATCGAGGATCGGGCAGTGATCGATGGCGATGATGTCGTGGCTTGCGGTGGCGCTGAAGCCGACCTTGAGAATGTCGTGCGTGCCGCGGCGTCCATGCAGCGTGACGCGGCGGCGACCGGCGCCGTGGGCATCGATCAGCGGATCGACCGGAACGTCGATCCCCGCCTGCGCCAGCGTCTCGATTACCAGGTTGCGCTTCCACGTCCGATACGGCTCGTCGCGCAAATGCTGGATCGCGCAGCCGCCGCACATGCCGAAATGCGGACAGAACGGTGCCACCCGGTCGGGGCTGGGGACCTCGACGCGCAGCAGTTTGCGGCGGTCGGGATGGCCCTGCACCGGTTCGGCCTCGACGGTTTCGCCGGGCAGCGCAAACGGCACGTAAGTCGCGCCGCCTGGCGACAGGCTGACGCCGTCGCCGCGGTGGCCGAGCTGATCGATCGTCAGGGTCTGGATCATGGCGATGCGATAGTCCCCGGCCGGCAGGCCGTAAAGCCGGAAGTGATCAGGCGGCGACGGCCGCTGCCATTGCGTCGCGCGTCAGCCGGTGAAACCGCCACACCAGCAGCGCCGCATAGACGGTCAGGCCGATCGCCAGCCCGATCCAGACACCGAACGGGCCGAGGTCGGTGTGGAAGCCGAGCACCCAGCAGAACGGAAAGCCGATCAGCCAGAACCCGAGCACCGCAAACAGCAGCGGCACCTTGGTGTCGTTGCGGCCGCGCAGCGCGCCGTTGGCGACGACCTGCAGGCCGTCGGCAATGAAGAAGCTCGCGCCGACGATCAGCAGCGCCGCGGTCAGCGTCGCGGTTTCGATCGAGGTGTCTGAATCGCCGAGGAACAGCTGCGGAATCTGATGCCGTGTCAGCGCGACCAGCAGCGTCATCGCGGCCATGAAGATGAAGCCGAGGCCGATCGCCGCAAAGCCGGCGCGTCGCGCCGACGGCGGATCGCCGCGGCCGACCGCATGACCGACCCGCACCGTGGCGGCGACCGAGATCCCCATCGGCACCATGAACATGATTGCGGCGACCTGCAGGGCGATTTGATGCGCGGCGAGCGCGGTGGTGCCGAACTTGCCCATCAGGAGCGCCGCGGCACCGAACACGCCGTATTCCAGCACGGAAGCGCCGGAGATCGGCAGGCCGAGCTGCAGCAGCCGGCGCATCAGCTCGCCGTCGAACCGGAACAACTCGCCGAATACCTGGTACTTCCGGAACGGGCGCATCGTCACGCACACCAATGCGGCGGCGATGCACATCGCCCACGACACGATGCTGGTGGCAAGGCCGGCGCCGAAGATTTCCAGCCGCGGCAGGCCGAACGAGCCGTGGATCAGCACGTAAGCGAGGCCGAGATTGATCGGGATCGCGGTCAGCATGATCCACAGCGCCGGCTCGGGCCGGTTCACCGCGCCCATCAAGCCGCGCAGCGCGATGAACAGCCAGCCGGGCACCAGCGACCATGCCAGTCCGTCGAGATAATCGCCGGCGAGGCGCGAGGTCTCAGGATTCTGGCCGAGCGCAACCAGCAGCTCTTCGCCATAGAGCTGGCCAAGCGTGAGCGGCACGCCGGCGATCACGCCCGCCCACAGCCCGACGCGCAGCGACGCACGCACCTGCCGCGGCGCGCGCGCGCCGAACGCCTGCGCCGCCAGCGGCGTTACCGCGGAGACGAGCCCAAGGCCCATCGTGAAGGTCGAGAACAGCACGATATGCGCGAGCGCAGCCGCGGCCACGGCGGCATCGCCGAGCCGGCCGATCAGCGCCAGATCGGTGGTCATCATCGCGATCTGGCCGAGCTGCGTCAGCGCCATCGGCCATGCGAGCCACAGCGTTTCGATCAGCTCTGTCCGCCACGCAGACGATTTCGCCGGCGCAAGCGCGCCGGCGGCGATGTTGGAACCAGGTACGGTCATGGCGCGCACCATAGCCGAAGTTGCGGCCGGAGTAAGACTTTGGTTCCGGCCAAGACGTCGCGCCTTGAAAGCCCTTATCCGCGCTTTGCACCGAGGAAGAATTCGACATTGCCGTCACCACCGGCGATCGAGGACGCAAAGACCTCGATGTCGCGGCAGCCGAGCGAGGCGGCGAGGGCGATGGCGTCGTCGCACACCGCGCGATGCACCTTGGCGTCGCGCACGATGCCGCGCTTCGAGGGCGCCTCGAACTGCGGCTTGATCAGCGCCAGCAGACTCATCGGCGATGCGGCAAGCGACAGCGCCGCGGGCAGCACCTGCTTCAGCGAGATGAAGCTGGCGTCGATCACCACGATGTCCGGCCGCTGCGGCAGCCGCGTGCCCTCGAGCTTGCGGATGTCGGTCTCTTCCATCGACACGATCTTGGGATGGCCGCGCAGTGAAGCGTGGAGCTGATCGCGGCCGACATCGACGGCGAACACCAGCGCGGCGCCGTGCGCCAGCAGCACCTCGGTGAAGCCGCCGGTGGAGGAGCCGACGTCGAGGCAGACGTGATCCTCGATCTCGATCGGATAATGCTCCAGCGCGCCGGCGAGCTTGACGCCGCCGCGCGATACCCAGGGATGCGCCGGCTGCGCTTCAAGCTGTGCGTCGAGCGCGATCGGTTCGGAGACCTTGGCGACCGGCTTGCCGTCCGCAATTACGAGCCCGGCCTCGATCGCCGCCTGCGCCCGCGCGCGGCTGTCGAACAGGCCGCGCTCGACCAGCACGACATCGGCGCGTTTGCGTGGCGCGGATTCAGGTGGCTTCGCCATGGTCAGCGCGCCTGATGCGGCCGCAGCCGCTCCGCCGCGATCCGGACGCAGGCGGTGAAGCTGTCGAGGTCGTGCCATGGATCGGCCGGCATCTGGCGCGGCGTCACCAGCGGCGCGCCGTGCAGATCGAGGCAATGGATCAGCATCAGATTGTCGGCGAGGCCGAAGTCTTCGACCGCAAGGCCGTCGGCACCGATCAGCAGGCCGTCGCGGCTCTCGACGGTTTCGAACTGCTTGACCCGCGCGACGTAGTTCGCCGGGTCGTTCGAATAGCCGAGCACCAGCTTGCCGCGTCCGGCCATGTAGCCGAGTTCGTACACCGTGCCGGCGTCGGCACTGGGACCGCGGAACGGCGTCAGATTGGCGATGATGGCGTCGGCTTCATTCATCATCGCTTCGTTGCCGCGAAAGATCTGCAGCGACGCGTCGTGCGCGGCGAGCGCGACCGCATTGTCGAGCGGAAACAGCCCGGCAAAGCCGTGATCCGCGCACAGCTCGGCCTTGCGCCGGCCGATCTGCAGCGCATCGGGCAGAAACACGTCGGGGCCGGCGAGGTAGATCTTCATGGGCGCCTAAAACAAAACGGCGACACGGTCGCCCGTGCCGCCGTCCTGATGAATTAGCGAAAGCAGCCGGATCAGGCCAGCTTCACGGTGTCGGCCTTGGCGTCCTTGCCGAGCACGTCGAACACCTTCTTGACGATCGCCTTGGCGTCGAGGCCGGCGCGGGCGTACATCGCGGTCGGGTTGTCGTGATCCAGGAACACGTCGGGCAGCACCAGCGCGCGCATCTTCACTTCGCCGTCGAGCATGCCGTGCTCGGCCAGCGTCTGCATCACGTGGCTGCCGAAGCCGCCGATCGAACCTTCTTCGATGGTGAGCAGCACTTCGTGATCGCGGGCGAGCTTCAGCACCAGCTCGACGTCGAGCGGCTTCATGAAGCGCGCGTCGGCGACGGTGGTGGAGAGGCCGAGGGTGGCGAGTTCGTCGGCGGCCTTCTCGGCTTCCGCGAGGCGGGTGCCGAACGACAGCAGCGCGACCTTGTTGCCCTGGCGGATGACGCGGCCCTTACCGATTTCCAGCGGAACGCCGACTTCCGGCATCTCGACGCCGCGGCCTTCGCCGCGCGGATAGCGCACCGCGCTCGGACGGTCGTCGATCGCCACCTGGGTGGCGACCATGTGCACCAGCTCGGCTTCGTCCGCTGCAGCCATGATCACCATGTTGGGCAGGCAGCCGAGATAGGCGTTGTCGAACGAACCGGCGTGGGTGGCGCCGTCGGCACCGACCAGTCCGGCGCGGTCGATCGCAAAGCGCACCGGCAGCTTCTGGATCGCGACGTCGTGGACGATTTGATCGTAAGCGCGCTGCAGGAAGGTCGAGTAGATCGCACAGAACGGCTTGTAGCCCTCGGTGGCGAGGCCGGCCGCGAAGGTCACGGCATGCTGTTCGGCGATGCCGACATCGAAGGTGCGCTTCGGGAAGGCCTTCTCGAAGATGTCGATGCCGGTGCCCGACGGCATCGCCGCGGTGATGCCGACGATCTTGTCGTCCTTCTGGGCTTCCTTGACCAGGCTCTGGCCGAACACGTTCTGGTAGGACGGCGCGTTCGACTTGGCCTTGGCCTGGGCGCCGGTGGCGATGTCGAACTTGACCACCGCGTGATACTTGTCGGCCGCCGCTTCGGCCGGGCCGTAACCCTTGCCCTTCTGGGTGACGACGTGGATCAGGAACGGGCCGGTGTCGGCATCGCGGACGTTCTGCAGGATCGGCAGCAGGTGGTCGAGATTGTGACCGTCGACCGGGCCGACATAGTAGAAGCCGAGTTCTTCGAACAGGGTGCCGCCGCCCATCATGAAGCCGCGGGAATATTCCTCGGCGCGGGCGGCGCGGTCGGCGATCAGCTTGGGCAGGTGCTTGCCGATCTGCTTGCCGGCTTCGCGCAGCGACCGGTAGGTCTTGCCCGAATACAGCCGCGACAGATACGACGACATCGCGCCGACCGGCGGAGCGATCGACATGTTGTTGTCATTGAGGATCACGATCAGCCGCGAGTTCATCGCGCCGGCGTTGTTCATCGCCTCATAGGCCATGCCGGCCGAGATCGAGCCGTCGCCGATCACCGCGATGACGTTGTTTTTCACGCCCGACAGCTCGCTGGCCACCGCCATACCGAGGCCGGCCGAGATCGAGGTCGAGGAATGGCCGGCGCCGAACGGGTCGTGATCGCTCTCGGTGCGCTTGGTGAAGCCGGACAGGCCGCCCGGCGTCCGCAGCGTGCGGATGCGGTCGCGGCGGCCGGTCAGGATCTTGTGCGGGTAGGCCTGGTGGCCGACGTCCCAGATCAGGCGGTCGCGCGGGGTATCGAACACATAGTGCAGTGCGGTGGTCAGCTCGACCACGCCGAGACCGGCGCCGAAATGCCCGCCGGTGACCGATACCGCGTCAATCGTCTCCAATCGCAATTCGTCGGCGACCTGCCGAACCTGATCGACCCGCAGCTTGCGCAGATCTTCCGGTGTACGAATGGTGTCGAGAAGCGGCGTTTTGCTAAATTCGGTCACGGCGATATTCCAGTCTTATAACTATAGGGTGGTGAGTCCCTCGACGAATGGTCCGAGTGTCCAGTCTGCGTGAGCCTCACCCGGCTCCCGCACTCCTACTTCAGGAGAAATCAACGATCGAAGCGTAGTGTGCGCTCCCGATCATCGAAGTGACCTCGATCACTTATTGCGGCTGCACACGTCCACCGAACTTGACAGTGCCATCCCGGCGAGTGTCAAGCGCGGCGCATAAGCTCATACCTTTACACAAACCCGTCATTAAATCCAACCATCGGCCGCCCAAGGCTTGGTCAGGCTGCGTAAACTTTCGGCCAACAGGGTTGATGGGGGTAGTTTCGGAACTCCAGTGTTGCGCCGCAAACACGGTCGTGGCCGGACGGCGGCGCAAGCAATTACCTTTGCGGAGGTCGGGGTTATTGCACGTCCAGCGGCTCGGTGCCGGTCGGAGCGCCCTGCGCGTCGGTGGTAATCTTGTCTACGCGGGCTTCGGCCTGCCGCAGCAGATCCTCGCAGCGGCGCTTCAAAGCTTCACCGCGTTCATAAATCGTGACCGACTCCTCGAGCGGCACCTTGCCGTCTTCGAGCCGCTTGACGATGGTCTCGAGTTCCTCGAGGGCGCGCTCGAAGCTGAGCTTCTTCACATCGGCGGTTGCGGCGTCGGCCATTTCGCATTCCCGGCTGCACCGCGCGGGGGCGCGGCAGCATTGTTTTGGTTGTTATTCTTGGTCGCCTGGCGGGGCGGCTGGTTCAAGCGCCCATCAGGGCGCCCACATGCGCAGCCACCGATTCACTCAGGCCCTGGAGGTCATATCCCCCCTCGAGCACTGAGACAATGCGGCCTCCGGCGGTGTGGGCTGCGACCTCCATCAGCCGTTCGGTGACCCAGCCGAAATCTTCGGCGCGCAGGTTCAGGCTGGCCAGCGGATCGCGGTAATGGGCGTCGAAACCGGCCGAAATCACGATCAATTCCGGCGAAAACCGCTTGAGTTGGGGCAAGATCAGCTGCTCGAACGCGAACCGGAACTCAGTCCCCCCATCTTCGGAGGCCAGCGGCGCGTTGACGATATTGTCATATTCGCCGCGCTCGCCCTGCGAGCCGGTACCCGGGAACAGCGGCATCTGGTGGGTCGAGCAGTACATCACGGTGCGGTCGCCCCAGAAGATGTCCTGGGTGCCGTTACCGTGGTGGACGTCGAAATCCACCACCGCGGCGCGCTCGATGCCGTATTGGCGCTGGGCGTAGCGTGCGGCGATCGCGGCATTGCCGAAAAAGCAGAACCCCATCGGCTTGGTGATTTCGGCGTGGTGACCCGGCGGCCGGGTGGCGACGAAGGCGTTGGCGGCCTCGCCCTTCATCACCGCATCCACCGCGGCGACCGAACCGCCGACGCCGCGTAGCGCGGCTTCGAATGTGCCCGGCGACATCGAGGTGTCGCCGTCGACATAGACGATGCCGGTGGACGGCGACATGTGGCGCAGCTCGACGATGTGGTGATCGGTGTGGCACAGCGCGATGTGCTCGAGCGAGCCGATCGGCGACTCCGCGCGCGCCAGTGGTGCAAAGCGTTCTTCGCCCAGCGTCTTGTTGATGGCGGCGAGGCGCGCAGCGCGCTCAGGATGTCCTTCCGGCGTGTGATGGTCGAGGCACGCGGAATGGGTCAGAAAAAGCGTGGTCATTCAGAAGTGCCCGGGCGCCGATCTGTGTCTGTATTATATTCGAATGAATGTAGTTACTCGCTGCGGCGAGCGAAAGGGCCGCTTAAGGCTTAGAGCGTTTCCGAGCGACATGGAAACTGCTCCGCTCGAAGAAAACGCATCAAAACAAACAACTAGAGCTCGCTCAATTCAAGCGCGTCACCCTGTCGGTCGGCGGCGGCACCACCGGACTGTGGGTCTTGAAATAGGCGAACAGCGCGTCGACGTCGTACACGCCGGTTTGCAGTGCAGCACCGTCCTTGAACACGGTGAAGCCATCGCCCCCCGCCGCCAGATAGGCGTTCAGCGTGACCCGATAGGCGCGGTTCGGATTGATCGGCGCTCCGTTCAACGTCATCCTATCCGGCGGAATTCTCGCACCCGAGGCGCCCGCCGCATCCCAGGCGAAGTGAAAGCCCTTCGACACCTGCAGAATTCGCGGCCGCGCCGGCTCCGCCCATTGCTGTTCGAGCGCCGCCTTGAGCTGGGCGCCGGTCAGTGTCATCGTCACCAGCTGATTGCGGAACGGCTGCGCGGCAAACACCTGGCCGAACGTAACTGCGCCGCCTTCGCCGCCGAGAATATCGGAGCGGACGCCGCCCGGGTTGGTCAGCGCGATCTCGGCGCCGCCTTTGTCTTTATCCGATGTCGCGGCGAGCTGGGCATCGGCCACCACGTCGCCGAGCACGCTCTCGCCCGCCGCGTTCGGCATCCTCGACAGCGCCGATGTCACCGAACCCGCCGGCCGCGCCGCGATCGGACCGGCCAATTTGTCGTAGGCGGCGATCAGTGCGGTCTGCGCCGGATCCTTGGCCAGCGTCTCGGTCCGGACGATCGTGTTATTGGCCGCGGCGCTGATCACGTCGCGGGTCGTCGGATCGAGCTTGAGGTCGGTCGCAGTGACGATGGTGCCGTATTTGTCGCCGCTGGTGACAAGGCGGCCGTCGATCCGGCAAGTGTAGGCGCGGTGAGTATGACCGCTGATCACCACGTCGACGGCGCGATCAAGCTTGTTGACGATCTCGACGATCGGGCCGGAGATCCCCGGGCATTCGTTGTAGTCGCCGGTCGGAAAACCACCTTCATGGATTAGCACCACGATCGCCTCGACGCCCTTGGCTTTCAGCTCAGGGATCAGGGCGTTGACGGTCTCGGCCTCGTCCCTGAACGACAGTCCGGCGACACCCGGCGGTGACACCATGTTGGGCGTGTTCTTCAGCGTCAGCCCGATGAACGCCACCGGCACACCGCCGAACTTGCGGACTGCGTAGGGAGGAAACACCGTCTTGCCGGTCGCGGTCTCGACCGTGGAGGCGGCCAGATAGTTAAACGCCGCGCCCTTGAAAGGATGCGGCCCCTGGCAGCCGTCGACCGGATGACAGCCGCCGTTCTGCATCCGGAGCAGTTCGGTCTTGCCCTCGTCGAATTCGTGATTGCCGACCGAGGACAGCGCCAGCCCCATCAGCGACAGCGACTCGATGGTCGGCTCGTCGTGAAACATGGCGGACAGAAACGGGCTGGCGCCGATCAGGTCGCCTGCCGCAACGAAGATCGCGTTGGGATGATCTTTGCGCAGCGCTTTGACCAGCGTCGCCATATGTTCGGCGCCGCCGGCGGGGACGTGAATCTTCTTGGTCCGATCGGCCGGGTCGTCGATCGCGATGCCGCCGGGCGGCGGCTGTAGATTGCCGTGGAAATCGTTGATCGCCAGAATCCGCAGATCGACCGGCGGCGGGAGCAATTCGGCCGCGCGCGGGGCGGAAACGGATGCGACAGTGAGCGCGGCGGCGGTGGCGAGCAGGGGCAGGCGAGAGCGGAGCTTGATCATCGGTGATCCGAGCAGAGCTGTTTCACGCTTCGCATCGCCTGCCGCGCGCGCGAATGCAAGTGGCGTCGGTTTGCCGCAGGACGACGCGAATGCGCCGCAGAATACCAACCTTGCCGACGTGCCGATTGAACTCCACGGCGGCGCGGCGTTACTGATGGCACTCAATCGCGCGACGGACCGCGAGTCGCGATGCTCGTACAAGACCGGGGATGACGCATGAAGAGGTTTTCGTTCGCTGGGCCCGCCGCCGTTGTTATCGGTGCGATGGCGTTTGCCGGCACGATGTCGTTCGCCGTCGCGCAGCAGCCGCGGGGAGGCGAACGGCCTCAGCCGCGCCTTTCCGATCTGATGCAGGGCGCGCAGGTCGCGCACATCAAGCTGTGGTACGCCGGCAAGGCGGGCAATTGGGGGCTTGCGACTTACGAGACCAAGCAGCTCAAGGCGAGGCTCGAAGATGCCGCCCAGCTCTATCAGAGCCTGCCGGTCAACGACGTCACCACCATGGCCAAGCCGCTCGACGCAGTGTCGGCGGCGATCGCCGCCAAGGACGCCCGCGAATTCGCCCGGGCCTATGATGACCTCACCGCCGGCTGCAATTCGTGCCACCGCGAGCTCAAGCTCGGCTTCGTCCATCTGCGGACGCCGGCGTCGAACCCGTTCAGCGATCAGAATTTCGCGCCCGGGAAAAAGTAATCGGTCCGGCTGCGGCGTCCGCCGGGTGCCGCAGCCGTCATCTCAGCTCTTCTTCCGCTGGAAGAAGCGCATGAAGGCGTTGACGGCTTCGGGCGACTTCATCCGCTCGCCGAACAGATGCGTTTCCTGATCGATCCGCCGGGTGATCTCATCGGGCGCCAGCCGCAACAGCTTGCGCGAGATCGCCACCGCTTCGGCCGGCAGTGCGCAGATTTCCCGCGCGGCTTTCTTGGCTTCCATCTCAGTCTGGCCGGGCGCCACCACGACGTTGACGAAGCCGGCGACGCGGGCGTTTTCGGCCGTCATGGTGTGGCCCATCACCAGCGTGGCGAACGCGCGCTGATAGCCCATGGTGCGCGGCATCAGCAGGCTGGACGCGCCTTCGGGCACCAGGCCGAGCTGGATGAACGGCGTCGAGAACGTCGCCGTGGTCGAGGCCAGCACGTAGTCACAGTGAAACAGCATCGTGGTGCCGATGCCGATCGCGATGCCGTCGACGGCCGCAATGATCGGCTTCACGTTGTGAGCCAGCGAATACAGAAACTTGGTGGCGTTGGTGACACGCGCCGCACCGCTGGTATCGGTGCCGGCTTTGAGGAAATCGTCGAGATCGTTGCCGGCGGTGAACACGCCGGAGCCGCCGGTGATGATCAGGCAACGGATGCTGGGATTGTTCTGCGCGGTGTCGATCGCGTGGCTCATCTCGCGATACATGTCCTGCGTCAGAGCGTTCTTCTTTTCCGGCCGGCGCATGGTGATCACGCGCGTGCCGTCCTCATCCGTGACGATCAGATGCTCCGTCATGGCATTTCCCCCGTAAGACCCGGCGTCCCCGCCTCAAGCGGAGCGCTTCTCGGCACGCACAGTATCACGTTCGTCCGTGACGTCAGCTGACGGCCCGCCGTCCGCGATGAATTTCTGTCGGAGCTCACGCCCAACGCTATGCGCACAAAATAAAGGGTGGCTGCAATGCAGCCACCCCGGAGTTCTTCGTAAGCCGAAGGATCAACTTAGGCGGTCAGCACCGCCTCGGCACCGGCCACCGACGCGGCGCTGTCGACCACGCTGCGCTCCAGCGCAGGCGCCTGCACCGCGACGGTCTCGGCGAAGAATCGCGCCAGCGCGACGTAGCGCGACGGATCGTTGATGCCTTCGAGATCGCGCGCCGCGAGCGCTTCGGCCGCCAGCGCGCAGCCGCCCAGCGTGGCGCCGAACAGTCGCAGATAGGGCGTGGCGCCGGCGAGCGCATCGTTGGTGGCGCTGCCGAGTTTGTCGAGCAGATAGCGGCTGGTGCGATCGAGCGCTTCCAGCGCTTCGCGGAGTCGCAGGCCGGTGAGGCCGAAGCCCGGATCGTTCGACGCTTCGACATCCTTGACGATCAGCGTCAGCTCGTCGAGCAATGTGAACACCGAGGCACCGCCGTTCGCGCCGAGCTTGCGGGTGACGAGGTCGATCGCCTGGATGCCGTTGGTGCCTTCGTAGATCGGCGCAATCCGCGCGTCGCGATAGTGCTGCGCGGCGCCGGTCTCTTCGATGAAGCCCATGCCGCCATGGATCTGCACGCCGAGCGAGGCAACTTCGATGCCGATGTCGGTGGAGAACGCCTTGGCGATCGGCGTCAGCAGCGCGCCGCGCGCAGCGGCGGAGGCCTTGATCTTCGGATCCGTGCTGCGCGCCGCGATGTCGAGCGCAACCGCGGTCGAGTAGCAAATCGTACGCGCGGCGCCGATCAGCGCGCGCATCGTCAGCAGCGTGCGCTTGACGTCGGGGTGCTTGATGATCGGATCCGAACCCGGGCCGGCGCTGCCGACCGCGCGGCCTTGCTTGCGCTCCTGCGCATAGGCCAGCGCCTGCTGATAGGCGCGGTCTGCAATGCCGACGCCTTCGAGGCCGACCGCGAGACGGGCCTGGTTCATCATCGTGAACATGCACTGCATGCCGCGGTTTTCTTCGCCGATCAGATAGCCGATTGCGCCACCGTGATCGCCCATCGTCATGGTGCAGGTCGGCGAGGCATGGATGCCGAGCTTGTGCTCGACGCCGCTCGGATAAATGTCGTTGCGGGCACCCAGCGAGCCGTCGGTGTTGACCAGGAATTTCGGCACCAGGAACAGCGAGATGCCTTTGGTGCCGGCCGGTGCATCCGGCAGACGCGCGAGCACGAAATGCACGATGTTATCGGTCATGTCGTGGTCGCCGTAGGTGATGAAGATCTTGCTGCCGAAGATCTTGTAGCTGCCGTCGGCAGCGCGCTCGGCGCGGGTGCGCAGCGCGCCGACGTCGGAGCCGGCTTGCGGCTCGGTGAGCTGCATCGTGCCGGTCCACTCACCGGAGATCAGCTTGCCGAGATAGACCTGCTTCAGCGCGTCGCTGCCGTGCGTATGCAGGGCGTCGATCGCCGACAGGGTCAGCAGCGGGCACAGCCCGAACGCCATGTTGGAAGACGCCCAGATCTCGGTGCAGGCGGCGTTGACCGCCATCGGCAGCCCCTGGCCGCCGAAATCCTCCGGTCCCGACACCGCATTCCAGCCGGCGGCGATCCAGCGCTGATAGGCGTCCGGCCAGCCCGGCGCGGTGGTGACCTTGCCATGCTCCAGCTTGATGCCGTGCTTGTCGCCGACCCGGTTCAGCGGCGCCAGGATGTCGCTGGCGAACTTGCCCGCCTCGTCCAGGACTTGCGCAGTGATCTCGCTGTCGTAGTCGCCAAAATGGCCGGCGGCGACGGCGGCCTGCAGTCCTGCACCGTGGTTCAGGGAAAGAAGGATGTCGTCGATCGGAGCGCGATAGGTCATGTTGAAGTCCCGGCTGACGGAAGGAATGCCGGCCTTTTTCCACGAAAACCCATTCCCCTCAACCGTCCGTCGCGTCGCGCCGGCTCTGCAGCCGGGCCGCCCACACCCCGCGCACGACGCTTTCGGCGGTTGAAATGCCGCTTGGGTGTCGATAGACCGGCGGAGCCGAAGCGAATCCGCCATCCGGCCGCCCCAGCGCGGTCCGGAACCGGCTGTTGGGGCGTAGCCAAGCGGTAAGGCAGGGGATTTTGATTCCCCCATGCGGAGGTTCGATCCCTCCCGCCCCAGCCAATCATTTCAGCAGCTTAGCTCAGATATGCCGGCGCGTCTCGATGCGCGCGCGTCGGACATCCGCCTTGCGGCGGTCGCGCGAACTCCCGCATAGTCGCTGGCCACAGAGCTGGTTGGGAGGCCGGCGGCGATGGACTCCTTCGACATCCTTTGGCTGCAAGGAGCCAGTTGCGGCGGCTGCACCATGGCGGCGCTGGAGGGCGGGCATTCCGGCTGGTTTGCCGAGCTGAAGCGGTTCGGGATCAATCTGCTGTGGCATCCGTCGGTCAGCGAGGCGACCGCCGACGAGGCGGTGGCGATCTTTGAACGCATTGCGTCCGGCGAGCAGCGGCTCGGCGCGCTGGTGCTGGAAGGCGCGGTGCTGCGTGGGCCGAATGGCAGTGGCCGGTTCAACATGCTCGGCGGCACCGGTCGTTCGATGCTGCATTGGGTGACGGCCCTGGCGCCGCGCGCCGATTATGTGGTTGCGGCTGGAAGCTGCGCGGCGTTCGGCGGCGTGCCGATGGCCGGCGGCAATCCGACTGATGCCAGCGGCCTGCAGTATGCGGCGGCCGAGGCCGGCGGCGTGCTCGGCGCCGGCTTTCGCTCTCGCGCCGGGCTGCCGGTCATCAACATCGCCGGCTGTGCGCCGCATCCGGGCTGGATTTCCGAGACACTGGCGGCGCTGGCGCTCGGCGGTGTCGACAGCGCTGCGCTCGATGCGTTCGGCCGGCCGCGGTTCTTTGCCGATCATCTGGCGCATCACGGCTGCGCCCGTAACGAGTACTACGAGTTCAAAGCCAGCGCCGAGGAGCTGTCGCAGCAGGGCTGCCTGATGGAGCATCTCGGCTGCAAGGCGACCCAGGCGGTCGGCGACTGCAATCAGCGCGGCTGGAACGGCAGTGGCTCCTGCACCAGCGGCGGCTATGCCTGCATTGCCTGCACCTCGCCGGGCTTCGAGACCTCGCAGGGCTTCATGGAAACCGCCAAGCTCGCCGGCATCCCGGTCGGCCTGCCGCTCGACATGCCGAAAGCCTGGTTCGTCGCATTGGCGGCGCTGTCGAAATCGGCGACGCCGAAGCGGGTCCGCGCCAACGCGGCGGCGGATCACATCGTGGTGCCGCCGCGCAGCGATCCCGGCCGGCGGCCATGACGCGGCGGATCACGGTCGGCCCGTTCAACCGCGTCGAGGGCGATCTGGAGGTGCGGCTCGATCTCGACGGCGGCGTCGTTCGCTCGGCCGAAGTCACCGCGCCTTTGTATCGCGGCTTTGAGCAGATCCTGCGCGGGCGATCGGCGATGGATGCGCTGACTTTGGTGCCGCGGATCTGCGGCATCTGCTCGGTGTCGCAGTCGATGGCCGCGGTGGCGGCGCTGCGGGCCGCCGGCGGGGTGCGGCCGGCGCGCAACGGCGTGCTCGCCGCAAATCTGGCACATGCCGCCGAGAACGCAGCCGATCACCTGACCCACTTTTATCTGTTCTTCATGCCGGACTTCGCCCGCGACGCTTATGCGGCGCGGCCCTGGCATCCTGAGATCGCGGCCCGGTTCAAGGCGGTGCAGGGCAGTGCGGCGCAGGCGATGCTGCCGGCGCGGGCGCGGTTGTTGCAGATCATGGGCCTGCTCGCCGGCAAATGGCCGCACAGTCTGGCGTTTCAGCCGGGCGGTACCACCTGCGCGATCGATCTCGGCGAGCGAGTGCAGCTGCTGTCGATCATCGGCGACTTCCGCGACTTTCTCGAACGCACCGTGTTCGGCGACAGTCTCGACAACGTGCTGGCGATCGACAGCGTGGCGGGCCTCGAGGCATGGCGGGACGGCCGCGGCAGTGATTTCGTCGGCTTTCTCGGCATTGCCGATGATCTTGCGCTTCACCAGCTCGGCCGGATCGCGCTGCCGCTGATGAGCTTCGGCGCCTATCAGGGCGAGGATGCAGCTCTGTTTGCAGCCGGCGTGCTCGATCCTTCCAGTGCGGAGCGGACGTCGTTCGATCCCGACGCGATCACCGAGGATGTGGCTCACGCCTGGATGCGCGAGACTTCATTGTCGCCGCTAGAGGCCGACACCGATCCTGATGCCGACAAGCCGGCTGGCTACAGCTGGTGCAAGGCACCCCGGCTCGCCGGTGGCCCGGCCGAAGTCGGGGCCCTGGCGCGGCAGGCGGTCGACGGCGATCCGCTGATCCGGGATTGTCTCGTCCGTTTCGGTCCCTGCGTCACGACCCGCGTTATTGCGCGATTGCGCGAGACGGCCCGGCTGGCGCTGGCGATGCACCAGTGGGCGCGGCAGCTCGATCTTGCCGAACCGTTTCTGGAGCGGGGCGAGCGTGGCCGCGACGGGACCGGCATCGGCCTCGTCGAAGCTGCCCGCGGCAGCCTCGGCCATTGGATCGAATTGCGCGGCGACAGCATCCGCCGCTATCAGATCATCGCGCCGACCAGCTGGAATTTCTCGCCGCGTGATCGCGACGGCGTTCCCGGCCCGCTCGAACAAGCGCTGGTCGGTACGCCGGTCGGTGACGCCGGCGCGCGCGCGGTCACCATCCAGCACGTCGTGCGTTCGTTCGATCCCTGCATGGTGTGCACTGCACACTAACAGCTTGGCTGATCGCACCTGCGGTCACTCGGTTGTCAGCGCCGCAACCGGCTTATCACCTCGTCGTTTCCCGAAGCTCACGGGCCTCACCCAAGCGCGCCGCGCTTTACCGCTCGTATCAAGCACTTGATGCACCGCATCATTCCTTCGCGTCGCTGGCATGGTTCTTGCGATCTCTCGTGAAGTTGCGAAGTCCGGAACGAGACTTCGAGAGGGCGGGACACCGGGAGCCATCATGGGTGCAGTGACGGAAACCTTTTACGAGGTGATCAGGCGGCAGGGGATCACGCGGCGCAGCTTCGTGAAGTTCTGCAGTCTCACGGCCACCAGTCTCGGCCTCGGGCCGATCGGCGCCACCCAGATCGCGCACGCGCTGGAGACCAAGCCGCGCGTGCCGGTGATCTGGATGCACGGGCTGGAATGCACCTGCTGCTCTGAAAGCTTCATCCGCTCGGCGCATCCTCTGGTGAAGGATGCGGTGCTGTCGATGATCTCGCTCGATTACGACGACACCATCATGGCGGCGGCCGGCCATCAGGCCGATGCGATCCTCGAAGAGACTCGCAAGAAGTACAAAGGCCAGTACGTGCTGGCGGTGGAAGGCAATCCGCCACTGAACGAAGACGGCATGTTCTGCATCGACGGCGGCCGCCCGTTCGTCGAGAAGCTGAAGGAGATGGCCGAGGACTCGATGGCGGTGATCGCCTGGGGCAGCTGCGCTTCGTGGGGCTGCGTGCAGGCCGCCAAGCCGAACCCGACCAACGCGACCCCGATCGACAAGGTGATCCGCGACAAGCCGGTGATCAAAGTGCCGGGCTGCCCGCCGATCGCCGAGGTGATGACCGGCGTCGTGTCCTACATCATCACCTTCGGACGGCTGCCCGAACTCGACCGCCAGGGCCGGCCGAAGATGTTCTACTCCCAGCGCATCCACGACAAATGCTATCGCCGGCCGCATTTCGACGCCGGTCAGTTCGTCGAGGAATGGGACGACGACGGCGCGCGTAAGGGCTACTGCCTCTACAAGATGGGCTGCAAAGGCCCGACCACCTACAACGCCTGTTCGACGGTGCGCTGGAACGGCGGTGTGTCGTTCCCGATCCAGTCGGGCCATGGCTGCATCGGCTGCTCGGAAGACGCGTTCTGGGACAAGGGCTCGTTCTACGACCGGCTCACCACCATCAATCAGTTCGGTATCGAGGCCAACGCCGACAAGATCGGCGCCACGGTCGCCGGCGTCGTCGGCACGGCGATCGCCGCCCACGCCGCGGTGACCACCGTGCGCAATCTGTCGCGCCGCAAGGAAGTCCCGAACGGCAACGGCACCTCCAACGGCAAGTCGGCTTAAGGCCCAGGACGCAGCATCATGACCAACGTCACGACTCCCAACGGCTTCAAGCTCGACAATGCCGGCCGCCGCGTCGTCGTCGATCCGGTAACCCGGATCGAGGGGCACCTGCGCGTCGAGGTCAATGTCGACAGCAACAACGTCATCCGCAATGCGGTGTCGACCGGCACGATGTGGCGCGGCATCGAGGTGATCCTCAAGGGCCGCGATCCACGCGACGCCTGGGCGTTCACCCAGCGGATCTGCGGCGTCTGCACCGGCACTCACGCGCTCACGTCGGTGCGCGCGGTCGAGAACGCGCTGAAGATCAACGTGCCGGAGAACGCCAACACCATCCGCAACATCATGCAGCTCGCGCTGTATGTGCACGACCATCTGGTCCACTTCTATCATCTGCACGCGCTCGACTGGGTCGACGTGGTGTCGGCCTTGAAGGCCGATCCGAAAGCCACCTCTGCGCTGGCGCAGTCGATTTCGCCGTGGCCGATGTCGTCGCCGGGCTACTTCAAGGATCTGCAGATCCGCCTGACCAAGTTCGTCGAGAGCGGCCAGCTCGGCCCGTTCAAGAACGGTTATTGGGGCCATCCCGCCTACAAGCTGCCGCCGGAAGCCAATCTGATGGCGGTGGCGCACTATCTCGAAGCGCTCGATTTCCAGAAGGAGATCGTCAAGATCCACACCATCTACGGCGGCAAGAACCCGCATCCGAACTGGCTGGTCGGCGGCGTGCCGTGCTCAATCAACGTCGATGGCACCGGCGCGGTCGGCGCGATCAACATCGAGCGGCTCAATCTGGTGTCGTCGATCATCGACCAGACCGTCGCCTTCGTCGAGCAGGTCTACGTGCCCGATCTGGTGGCGATTGCCGGGTTCTATAAGGACTGGCTGTATGGCGGCGGGCTGTCGTCGAAGTCGGTGATGTCCTACGGCGATCTGCCAGAATACGCCAACGACTATTCCGACAAGAGCCTGATGCTGCCGCGCGGCGTGATCATCAACGGCAATCTGAACGAGGTGCTGCCGGTCGATCTGAGCGCGCCGGACCAGATCCAGGAATTCGTCACGCACTCGTGGTACAAGTACGCCGACGAGGGCAAGGGCCTGCATCCGTATGACGGCGTCACCGAGCCGAACTTCGTGCTCGGCCCCAACGCCAAGGGGACCCGCACCAACATCGAGGCGCTGGACGAGTCCGCCAAATACTCGTTCCTGAAGGCGCCGCGCTGGAAGGGCCACGCGGTCGAGGTCGGTCCGCTGGCGCGTTACATCATCGGCTACGCCCAGGGCAAGCCGGAGTTCAAGGAGCCGACCGAAAAGCTCCTGAAGACGCTCGACGTGCCGGTCACCGCGCTATTCTCGACGCTCGGCCGCACCGCGGCGCGCGGCCTCGAATGCCAGTGGGCGGCGCGCAAGCTGCGCGCGGCGCAGGACAAGCTGATGGCCAGCATCAAGGCCGGCGATCTGTCCACCGCCAACACCGACAAATGGCACCCGTCGAGCTGGCCGAAAGACGTCAAGGGCGTCGGCTTCACCGAGGCGCCGCGCGGCGCGCTGGCGCACTGGGTCAAGATCAAGGACACCCGGATCGACAACTATCAATGCGTGGTGCCGACCACCTGGAACGGCAGCCCGCGCGATCCGCAAGGCAACATCGGTGCGTTCGAGGCGGCGCTGCTCGACACTCCGATGGCCGATCCGAACCAACCGCTGGAAATCATCCGCACGCTGCATTCGTTCGATCCGTGCCTGGCCTGCTCGACCCACGTGATGAGCGAGGACGGTCAGGAAATGGCACAGGTCAAGGTCAGCTGACGCAGGGGAGGCGACGATGACCACGGAAATCGCACGGGTCCAGGGCGCCATCGACTCGGCCGGGGAACGCGCCCGGTCGTTGCAGACGGTCTATGTCTATCAGGCGCCGGTGCGGCTGTGGCACTGGGTCAACGCGCTGTTGATCGTGGCGCTGTGCGTCACCGGCTATCTGATCGGATCGCCGCCGCCTTCGGTGCCCGGTGAGGCAAGCGCCAGCTTCCAGATGGGCTACATCCGCTTCATCCACTTCGCGTCGGGCCAGACGCTGATCGTGTTCTTCATCCTGCGCGCCTACTGGGCGATCGTCGGCAACAAATACTCCAAGCAGCTGTTCTACATGCCGATCACCAGCCGGACCTGGTGGTGGGGTATGATCTACGAATTCAAATGGTACGCCTTCCTGGTGAAGGATCCGAAGAAGTACATCGGCCACAATCCGCTGGCGCACGTGGCGATGTTCACTTTCATGCTGTTCATGATCTTCATGATGTGCAGCGGCATGGCGCTGTATGCCGAAGGCCAGGGCATCGATAGCTGGCAGTACAAGATGTTCGGCTTCATGTTCTCGATCTTCCCGAACAGCCAGGATCTTCACACCGTGCATCATCTCGGAATGTGGGCGATCGTGGTATTCGTGATCGTGCACATCTACGCCGCGGTGCGCGAGGACATCCTCAGCCGCCAGAGCATGATCTCGTCGATCGTCTCCGGCGAACGCTTGTTCCGCGACGATCTGCCGGATTGAGGTTGGCTGAAGTGGGTTTCTCCCCATCATTGCGAGCGCAGCGAAGCAATCCAGACGTGCGATGCACCGAGCTGGATTGTTTCGTCGCTTCGCTTCTCGCATTGACGCATTGACCCGTGAGAACTCCATGACAGATGCGCCCCGCGTCCTGATCCTCGGTATCGGCAACATTCTGTGGGCCGACGAAGGCTTCGGCGTGCGTGCGGTCGAAGCGTTTCACCGCGCCTATGATGTGCCGGCCAACGTCACCGTGCTGGATGGCGGCACCCAGGGGCTGTACCTCGTCAACTTCCTGCAGGACCATGACCACCTGCTGGTGTTCGACGCCATCGATTACGGGCTCGAGCCCGGCACGCTGAAGCTGGTGCGCGGCGATGAAGTGCCGAAATTCACCGGCGCCAAAAAGATGAGCCTGCATCAGACCGGGTTTCAGGAGGTGCTGAGTGCCGCCGATCTGCTTGGCGCCGCGCCGCGCGAGCTGGCGTTGATCGGCTGTCAGCCGCTCGATCTGGAAGATTGGGGCGGAGCGCTGACCGAGCCGGTGCGCGGCCGTATCGCCGAGTCGCTGGCGATGGCCTGCGCGATTCTGGCCGAGTGGGGCGTGCCGGTGGCGCCGCGCGTCGAACCGTTGCCCGAAGGCGCCGCGCTGCTGGCCAATGATATCGACCACGACCATTACGAACGGCGCGAAGCCGCCGCATCTTCCACGATCTGAGCGAGGAAACCTCATGACCCATCTGCTCCGCGCCGGCACAGCCCTGATTGCGCTGCTCGGCCTGTCCGGCCTCGCCGAGGCCCACACCGGCGTTCACCTGATGGCGGCGGACGGTTTCGCCGCCGGCTTCGTGCATCCGTTCAGCGGCCTCGATCACCTGCTGGCGATGGTGGCGGTTGGCCTGTGGGCGTGGTCGCTCGGCGGTTCGGCGCGCTGGATCGTGCCGGTGAGCTTCGTGGCGCTGCTGGCCATTGGCGCGACGCTCGGCGTGTCCGGCGTCTCGCTGCCGGCGGTCGAGCCGATGATCGCGCTGTCGGTGATCGCGCTCGGCGTGCTGGTGGCGCTGTCGGTGCGGGTGCCGACGATCGCTGCTGCCGCGGCAGTGGCGCTGTTCGGCCTGTTTCATGGTTTCGCCCACGGCGCCGAGATGCCGGCGCTGGCGCAGCCGCTCGCCTATGGGACCGGCTTCGTCGTCGCCACCGCGCTGCTGCACGGTATCGGCCTCGCGCTCGGCGCGACGCTGCCGCGGTTTGCGCCGGCGCCGTCGCTCCGCCTTGCCGGAGGCGCGATCGCAGCGGCCGGTGTTGCGCTCGCTCTGCCGCTGTAATTACGGGCGAGATTGCTGCGATGTGCGTCGGCCTGCCGATGACGGTGATTTCGACCGAGGAAGGCACCGCGCTGTGCGTGCGCCGCGGCGAGCATCGCAGCGTCTCGACCATGCTGATCGGCGAGGTCGCCCCGGGTGATCAGCTTCTGGTGTTCATCGACAGCGCCATCCGCCGGCTCGATGCCGAAGAGGCGCGGCTGATCGACGATGCGCTGGACGGCGTCGCCGCCGCGCTGGAGGGCAAGCCGTTCGAGCATCTGTTCGCCGATCTGATCGATCGCGAGCCTGAGCTGCCCGAGCATCTGCGCCGCGACCCGCAGTAGTTGCGAACTGTTCGCGCATCAACGCGCGTCATCTACAAGTCTACTTCCCACCTGCCGGTTACTATGTTTCCATAGCCCCACCTCGGCAGCGGGCGATTGGTCAGAACCGATCGCAAAATGGTTAGTTTGCTGCCAATTCGAGGCGATTACCGGCTGGCACGTCGCTTGCTGAATTAGCGGCGGCGATAACAACAAGCGCCGGAACGGGAGTGGAGGAAACATGAGCGGTTCGCTCGCGCGCGCGGCTGCGCGGCCAAATACACCGACCTTGGTGGACGAAGCCAATGTCGACGACTTCATCGCCCGCTCCGGCAAGATCGTCGTGCTGTTTTTCCGCGGCGATGCCGCACGCTTTCCGGAAGCCGCGGACCTCGCGGTGGTGCTGCCTGAACTGATCAATGCGTTTCCGGGCCGGCTGGTCGCGGCTGAAGTCGTCGCCGAGGCCGAGCGCGGCCTGATGGCTAAGTTCGGCGTCGCGGTGTGTCCGAGCCTGGCGGTGGTGCAGCCGGGGCGCACGCTCGGCGTGATCGCCAAGATCCAGGATTGGTCCAGCTATCTGGCGCAGATCGGCGCGATGCTGGCCGAGGTCGATCAGCGCGGTGAAGCGGAGTTGCAGTTATGAGAGTGGGCTACTGGACCAAGCCGGATAGCGACGACATCGAAATGACGCTGCTGCCGATCGGCGCGGGCGATGCCGGGCGCTTCGGCGTCACCGGTGCCGGCGCGATTGCGGCCTTGGCGACCCGCGGCGGCGAGGAATTGACGCGGCAATGCCCGCTGCTCGCCGGCACGCTGACGCAGCTTGCCGAAGCACTCGCCGCCCAGCGCGTCGAAGCACTGACCACGCTGCTATCGATCGATCATCTGTCCGAGGCCGAACGCAGCCTGCTCGACGACATCCTCGGCGAAGGCGAGGTCTCCGGCATTGTCGCGCTGCCTGACCGCCGGGTCGCGCAGGTGCAGGAATCGGTGCTCGCCGGGCTGTGGCGGGTGCGGATCGAGGGCGACGCCGACGGACCGGCGCGCGATTATCTGGAGATCGGCTCGATCCCGGCGATCGTGAGCCGCGCCGCGCAGGATTTCCCCGCGCCCGACATCGAGATCACCGCGCCGCCGGCCGGGGCGATGAACGTGCAGCCGGTGCTGGCGGAGATCCGCGAGCGGATGGCGGCGCACCGGATCGGGCAGCCGTCGCATGTGATCAACTTCACGCTGCTGCCGATGAGCGAAGCCGACATGGATCACCTCGCGACGACGCTCGGCAATGGCGCGATCCAGCTATGGTCGCGCGGCTACGGCAGCTGCCGCGTGCTGGCGACCGGCGCGCGCTACGTCTGGTCGGTGCAGTTCCTCAACGCGATGGATGCGCCGATCCTCGACACCATCGAGATCGGTGACGTGCCGGCCGCGGTGCGGGCCGCCGATGAGGACTTCCAGGATTCTGCCGAACGCCTCGGCGAGATCATTGAGGCGTATTTCCGATGACCGAGTTCACCACGTCGCACGACAGCGAAACCGATCCGCGCACCCGGATGGAATGCGGCGTGTGCTGGACGGTGTACGACCCGGCCGAAGGCGATCCGCTCGGTCGCGCCGCGCCGGGTACGCCGTTCGCGGCGCTGCCGGACGACTGGTGCTGCCCGACCTGCGATGCTCCGCCGGTCAAATTCCTGAGGCTGGACGATGACCGCTGAGGCCGCAGCGCCCCGCGATGCCGAAGCGCGCGCCGCCGGCGAAGCGGTGGCGGCGATCTACCGCGCGGCGGTGCCGGCGATGCACGATCTGCCGGTGTTCAATCCCGCGCTCGATGTCGCGGCGATCGGCTTCCGCGCGCTGGACGACCATGCGTTCGGCGTGATCGTCACGCCCTGGTTCATGAATCTGGTCCGGCTGCCGCTCGATTCCGCCACTGCCGCCGAACGCCGCCAGGGCGAGGTGGTGACGCGCGTGCTGCCGGTCGGCGCGCTGGAGTTCACCGTGGGGCAACTCGACGGCATCGGCGGATTCGAAAGCTGCTCGCTGTTCTCGCCGATGTTCGGTTTCGCTGACCAGGCGGCGGCGGAAACGGCTGCCGCTGCCGCGCTCGCCGCGGTGCTCGAGCCCGAGCCGGCTGGCGATGAGACGTCGCCGTCTCGAGCTCCGGGCAAGATGGCGACCACGCTCGACCGCCGCGGCCTGCTGCGCGGCGCGTGGGTGGAGCGGCGGCCATGACCGCGGCGCCGGGCGAGGATCGCATCGAGGTCGGAATCGTCCGCCGTGGCGATCGCGTCGTTCGGCTCGACATCACGGCGCGACGGCCGATCGGCATCGGCCGGCTGGCCCAAGGCAAGTCGGGCGAGACGGTCGTCGCGCTGGTGCCGCGGCTGTTCGCGCTGTGCGCGTCGGCGCAGGGCGTTGCGGCGGCCCAAGCTCTCGCAGCGGCACGCGGCACCTCGCTCGCGCCAGCTATCGTTGCGGCGCAGGCCAGCTCGGTTCTGGTGGAGCGCATGATCGAGCTGTTGCGCGGCACCGTGCTGCTGCTCGGTGGTGCGGGAACGCCCGCCCTCACTCATCAGCTGCGCGATCTGATGATTGCCGCGCGGCCGAGTAATCCGGCCGCTCCGCACGACGACGACGCGATCACCCGCATCGCGCAAGGGCTTGAAGCACTCGGGCTGACGCCGGATTCGTTTGCGGATGTCGCCGCCTGCCGGCGCTGGCTCGGCTCGGATGCGCTGTTGGCTGAGCTCCACCGCCCGCTGGTGGCCGAGGCTGAATTCGGTGCGGCGGCGGTCGATCCGCTCACCGCGCCGGATGATGCCATGATCGGCGAGCGACTAATCGCGTTGGGGCCGTCCTTCGCGGTGCGTCCCGATCTGGCGGGCCGCGTGCCGGAGACCGGCGCCTTCGCCCGCAATGCGCATCACCCGGTGGTCGCCGCGTTCGGCTCAGGCCTGTTCGGCCGGCTGCTTGCGCGGCTGATCGAGATCGCCGCGACGCTCGAGCAACTACGCGCCGTACGGCACGGAGATGCGGACGCCGCTGCAGTCGTGCAGAGCATGAGACTGGGCGATGGCATCGGCCTCGCCGCCGTCGAATGCGCCCGCGGCCGGCTGTATCACCTGATGGCGCTCGACGCTGAAGGAGCGATCCGGCAGTTCGAGATCCTGGCTCCGACCGAGTGGAATTTCCATCCCGAGGGGCCGCTCGCCCGCGCGCTGGTCGGGACGAAGCTGCAAGCCAGCGAAGCCGATCGCCGCCGGGTCGAACGGCTGGTCGCGGCGTTCGATCCCTGCGTCGGCTTCGATGTTCGTTTCCGCGAGGCCGCCGATGCATGAGATGGCGCTGTGCGAGAGCATGATTGAAATCATCGAGCGCGAGGCGCGCGAGCAGCAGTTTTCGCGGGTGCGCGCGGTGTGGCTGGAGATCGGCGCGCTGGGGCATGTCGACCCGGAGGCGATGCGGTTCTGTTTCTCAGCGGTGGCGCATGGCGGCATCGCGGCCGATGCGCGGCTTGAAATCCTCGAAATGCCCGGCGCCGCCTGGTGCATGGACTGCGCCAAGACGGTGACGATCGCGCAGCGTGACGCGCCGTGCCCGGATTGCGGCGGCCATCACTTGCAGATCACCGCCGGCGAAGAATTGCGGATCAGGGAATTGGAGGTCGACTGATGTGTACGGTTTGCGGATGTGGCGATGCCAGTGCGGATCCGGGTCATGGTCACGACCATCCGCACGGCCATGGCCATTCTGACGGCGACGGCGACGGCCACGGACATCATCACCATCACCACGATCATGATCACGCGCATCCTCACACGCATGATCACGACCACGGCCATGATCATCACCACGATCACGGGCATGACCACGGTCACGTGCATGCGCCGGCTGGTGGCAGCATCGATTTTGGGGCCGGGCTCGCTGGCGTGCATATCCCCGGCCTGTCGCAGCCGCGGATTGTGCAGATCGAGCGCGATATCCTATCCAAGAACGACACGTACGCGGCGGAAAACCGAGCCAGGCTGGCGGCGAGCGGCACCCTCGCGCTCAACTTCGTCTCCAGCCCGGGCTCGGGCAAGACCTCGCTGCTGGTGAAGACGATCTCGGACCTGAAGGATCAGTATCCGATCGCGGTGGTCGAAGGCGATCAGCAGACCGCCAACGACGCCGAGCGAATTCGCGCCACCGGCGCGCCGGCGATCCAGATCAACACCGGCAAGGGTTGCCACCTCGACGCCCACATGGTCGGCCATGCGCTCGATCAATTGCCGCGCCAGGAGGGTGGGCTATTGTTCATCGAGAACGTCGGCAACCTCGTCTGTCCCGCCGGCTTCGATCTCGGCGAGGCGCACAAGGTGGTGGTGCTGTCGATCACCGAAGGTGAAGACAAGCCGCTGAAATATCCGCACATGTTCGCCGCCGCGAAGCTGCTGCTGCTGAACAAGATCGACCTGCTGCCGCATCTCGATTTCGATCTTGCCGCGACGATCGAATATGCGCGGCGCGTCAACCCGACCATCGAAGTGCTGACGGTCTCGGCGAAGACCGGCGAAGGCTTGGCCGCATTCTACGCCTGGATCGGCAAGCGCGCGGCCGCGGTCCGCGCCGCCGCCAACGCCGCCGAGTAGCGCGATGCAGCCGGCCACGCCGCTCACCGCTGCCGCCGAGCGCGCCCGCGCCCGCGTGCGCGTGCGCGGCGCGGTGCAGGGCGTCGGTTTCCGGCCGTTCGTGTACCATCTGGCGCAGCGCTACCAGCTCGGTGGCTTCGTCGCTAACGATGCGGAAGGCGTGCTGATCGAGGTCGAAGGTGCGGCGTTGCCGGAGTTCCTGGTCGCGCTCCGCTGTGAGGCGCCGCCGCTGGCGCGGGTCGATACGATCGAGACCGAGACGGTTCGGGCGCGCGGCGAGCGGGACTTCGGCATCGCGGAGAGCCGCGGCGGGGTGGTGACCACCCGGATCGGGGCGGATGCGGCGACCTGCGAAGCGTGCCTCGACGATCTGTTCGATCCGGCGAGCCGGTTTCATCTCTATCCGTTCGTCAACTGCACCCATTGCGGCCCGCGCTACACGCTGACGCGCGGCCTGCCGTACGACCGCGCCAACACCTCGATGGCCGGCTTCACGATGTGCGAGGATTGCCGCCGCGATTATCAGGATCCGCACAACCGCCGCTTTCACGCCGAGCCGATCGCGTGCCCGCGCTGCGGTCCGCAGCTCAGCCATCCGATCGAAGAGATCGTGGCGTGCTTGCGCGCTGGCCGGATCGTCGCACTGAAGAGCCTCGGCGGTTATCATCTGCTGTGTGACGCCACCAACGAAACCGCCGTCGCCGAGCTGCGCCGGCGCAAGGGCCGCGACGCCAAGCCGTTCGCCGTGATGGTTGCCTCCGAAGCTTCGCTCGATCGCATCGTCATCGCGACCGAGGCGGAGCGCGCGCTGGTGTCGTCGGTCGAGCGGCCGATCGTGCTGATGCGAGATCGCGGCGCACTGGCGCCGTCGGTCGCGCCCGCGTTGGATGCGGTCGGGGTAATGCTGCCCTATACGCCGCTGCATCATCTGATTTTCTATGCCGCAAGCGGCGCGCCGGCGGGGCGCGCATGGCAGCGTGCGCCGGTCGATCTGGTGCTGGTTGCGACCAGCGCCAATCTCGGCGGCGATCCGATCGTGACCGAGGATGCGCAGCGCCGGCTGACATCTGTCGCCGACCTGATCGTCAGCCATGATCGAGGCATCGTCGTGCGCGCCGATGATAGCGTTGCGCGGGTGGTCGACGGTGCACCGTCATTCATCCGCCGCGCACGCGGGTTCACGCCGCGGCCGATCACACTGCCGCGCGAGACGCCGCCGGTGCTGGCGGTTGGTGCTTACTTGAAAAACACCATCACGCTGACCCGCGGCCGCGAAGCGTTCGTGTCGCAGCATGTCGGCGATCTCGCGACCGCCGAAACCGTGCGGTTCTTTGAAGAGACGGTGAATCACCTCACCCGTCTCGTCGGCGTGAAGCCGGTCGCGATTGCGCATGATCTGCACGCCGACTTCGCCTCGACCCGTTTTGCCGAGAGCCTCGCCGCCGACCATTTGGCCCTGCCGCTGATTGCCGTGCAGCATCACCACGCCCATGTCGCCTCGATCGCCGCCGAGCACGGCATCGACGCGCCGCTGCTCGGTTTGGTGCTCGACGGTCACGGCCTCGGCAGCGACGGCGGCAATTGGGGAGGCGAGCTGCTCCGCGTCGACGGCGCGCGGTTCACGCGGCTGGGCCATCTGAAACCATTGGCGCTGCCGGGCGGCGATGCGGCGGCACGCGAGCCGTGGCGGATGGCGGCGGCTGCGTTGCACGCGCTGGGGCACGACGACGAGATCGCATCGCGCTTCGTTGATCACCCTCGCGCCGCTGCGCTGGCCGCGATGCTCGCTAATCACGGCTGCGCCACCACCACCAGCGCCGGCCGGCTGTTCGATGCCGCCGCCGGCCTGCTCGGCGTCTGCGCCGTGCAAAGCTACGAAGGCCAGGCGGCCATGCAGCTCGAAGCGCTGGTGCAAATCCCGCGCGTGCTGGGCGGCGGCTGGGAGATCGGCGCCGGCACGCTCGATCTCTCGCCGCTGCTCGCCCATCTGGCAACATCGCCGACCGATCCGCGAGACGGCGCCGAACTGTTTCACGGCACGCTCGCGGCCGCGCTGGCCGAGTGGGCCGTGCAGGCCGCGGAGCAGAGCGGACTCACCACTATCGCGCTCGGCGGCGGCTGTTTCCTCAATCGCGTGCTGAGCGAAGATCTGGCGGCGCGGCTGCGGGCGCGAGGGCTGACGCCGCTGCTCGCCCGGCAGGTGCCGCCGAACGATGGCGGTCTCAGCCTTGGTCAGGCCTGGATCGTCGGACAACATCTCACTGCCAGCAAGGAGCCGCACTGATGTGTCTCGCCATTCCGGCCGAAGTGGTCGAGCTGCTGCCCGAGCAGATGGCGCGGGTGTCGCTCGACGGCGTGAGCAAGGTGGTGTCGGTCGCGCTGGTCGAAGGCGTGACGGTCGGCGACTACGTCGTGGTGCATGTCGGCTTCGCGCTGACCCGGATCGACCCGGACGAGGCTAAACAGACGCTGGCGCTGCTCGCGGAGATGAGCCAATCGGCGGAGGCGGCGCGATGAAATACGTGGACGAGTATCGCGACGGCAAGATGGCGCGGCAGATCGCGGCGGCAATCGCGCAGGCGGCCGATCCGTCGCGCAGCTATCACTTCATGGAGTTCTGCGGCGGCCATACCCACGCGATCTCGCGCTACGGCCTGGAAGATCTGCTGCCGCCGAACGTCCGGATGGTGCACGGCCCCGGCTGTCCGGTCTGCGTGCTCCCGGTCGGACGGATCGACATGGCGATCCGGCTCGCGCAACGCCCGGAGGTGACGCTGTGCACCTATGGCGATCTGATGCGGGTGCCCGGCTCGCACGGCACCTCGCTGCTGCGCGCCAAGGCGGCCGGCGCCGACATCCGGATGGTGTATTCGACGCTGGATGCGGTCGCGATCGCCGAGGCGGAGCCGACCCGCGAGGTGGTGTTTTTCGCCATCGGTTTCGAAACCACGACGCCGCCGACCGCGCTGGCGATCAAGCTTGCGGCCGCCAAGCGGCTGAGCAATTTCAGCGTGTTCTGCAATCACGTGCTGACGCCGCCGGCGATCCGCGGCATCCTCGAACATCCCGATCTCGACGGCCAGCCGGGGCCACGCCTCGACGGCTTCATCGGTCCCGCGCATGTCAGCGCGGTGATCGGTGCCGATGCTTTTGCCGAGTTCGCGCGTGATTTTGCCAAGCCGGTTGTGGTCGCCGGGTTTGAGCCGCTCGATGTGATGCAGTCGATCCTGATGCTGGTGCAGCAGGTGAACGACGGTCGCCATGTCGTCGAGAACCAGTACATCCGCGCGGTGACGCCGGAGGGCAACCGCATCGCGCAGGCCGAAGTGGCGGCGATCTTCGAGCTGCGCGACAGCTTCGAATGGCGCGGTTTCGGCCGCGTGCCGGCGAGCGGCCTTCGTCTGCGCGAGGCTTATGCGGCCTTCGACGCCGAGGTCCGCTTCGCGATGGCGGAGATCTCCGCCGCCGACAATCCGGCCTGCGACTGCGGCGCGATCCTGCGCGGCATCAAGCGTCCGACCGATTGCAAGCTGTTCGGCACGCTATGCACGCCGGAGACGCCGATGGGATCGTGCATGGTGTCGTCGGAAGGCGCCTGCGCGGCGCATTGGACCTATGGTCGCTTCCGCGACCACGCACGGAGGGCGGTGGCATGAGCGATCGGATCAGGCGGCGCAAGCTCGATCTCGCCCACGGCCGCGTCGACCTCTCGCACGGGGCCGGCGGCCGCGCGATGGCGCATCTGATCGGCGAGATCTTTCACGCCGCCTTCGACAATCCGATGCTGCGCGCCGGCAACGACCAGGCGGCGTTCGAGGTCGCGGCTGGGCGGATGGTGATGACCACCGACGGCTATGTGGTGTCGCCACTGTTCTTCCCTGGCGGCGACATCGGCTCGCTCGCCGTGCACGGCACCATCAACGATGTCGCGATGGCTGGCGCGAGGCCGCTGTATCTGTCAGCCGGCTTCATCATCGAGGAGGGCTTTGCGTTCGCCGACCTCAAGCGGATCGCCGACAGCATGGCGGCAGCCTCGCGCGCAGCCGGCGTGCCGATCGTCACCGGCGACACCAAGGTGGTGGAGCGTGGCAAGGCCGATGGCGTGTTCATCACCACCACTGGCGTCGGCATCGCGCCGCGCGACCTGGTGTTGTCCGCCGACCAAGCCCGGCCGGGCGACAAGGTGTTATTGTCGGGCTTCATCGGCGACCACGGCGTGGCGGTGATGTCGCAGCGGCAGAACCTCGCGTTCGAGACGTCAATCCAGTCCGATAGCGCCGCGCTGCACGAGCTGGTCGCCGCAATGGTGGCGGCTGCACCGCAGGGCCTGCGGGTGATGCGCGATCCGACCCGCGGCGGGCTCGCTGCGACCCTGAACGAATTGGCGCAGCAATCCGCAGTCGGCTTCCGGCTCGATGAGGATGCAGTGCCGGTGCGGCCCGAAGTGGTGGCGGCGTGCGAACTGCTCGGGCTCGATCCGCTTTACGTCGCCAACGAGGGCAAGCTGGTGGCGGTTGCGGCGCCCGAAGCGGCCGATGCGCTGCTCGCCGCGATGCGGGCGCATCCGCTCGGGCGCGATGCCGCGATTATCGGCGAGGTGATCGAGGACGATCATCATTTTGTGCAGATGACCACGGCGTTCGGCGGCGGCCGGATCGTCGATTGGCTGGCCGGCGAGCAGTTGCCGCGGATTTGTTGATGGTGTTTGGTTCAATTCGTTGCGTGACGGGACGACGGGGATGAGTGGACAGGCGACAGTGCTGGTGGTCGACGACGAGATCCGGTCGCTCGAATCGCTGAAACGGGTGCTGTGCGACGAGTTCGAAGTGATCTGCGCGCGCGATGCCGGTGAGGCGCGGCGGGTGCTGGAAAGCGAGATCGTTCACGCCATCCTGTGCGACCAGCGGATGCAGTACGAGACCGGCGTCGACTTCCTCAAGGACGTTCGCAAGACCTGGCCCGACCCGGTGCGGATGATCATCTCCGGCTATTCCGACAGCGAAGACATCATCGCCGGCATTAACGAAGCCGGGATCTATCAGTACATCGCCAAGCCTTGGCACCCGGACCGGCTGCTCGACATCGTCCGCGGCGCGGTGCAGCTATTCATGCTGCAAAAGGAAACCGAGACGGCCGGCATCGACATCAAGCTGACGCCGGAGCGGGCGCAGCGCGTCGTCACCGAAAAGCGCGGCGCCGCCCGCAAACTGTACGAATTCGATCGCATCGTGCATGCGCCGGACAGTCCGCTGAGCGAGGTTATCGAGCTCGGCAAGCGCGCTGCGGAGTTCGACATCTCGGTGCTGATCACCGGCGAGAGCGGCACCGGCAAGGAATTGCTGGCGCGAGCGATCCATTACGGCTCGGCCCGAGCCGGCAAGGCGTTCGTGGTCGAGAACTGCGGCGCGCTACCGGACGAACTGCTCGAAAGTGAACTGTTCGGCTGCAAGAAGGGCGCGTTCACCGGCGCGTATCAGGACCGTATCGGTCTGTTTGAAGTGGCCGATGGCGGCACGATTTTTCTCGACGAGATCGGCGAGACTTCGCCGGCATTTCAGGTCAAGCTGCTGCGCGTGCTGCAGGAGAGCGAGATCCGTCCGCTCGGCGCGCAGCGGGTCCGCAAAGTCGACGTCCGCGTCGTCGCGGCGACCAACCGCGATCTGGAAGCCGAAGTGCGGGCCGGTCGTTTCCGGCGCGATCTGTACTACCGGCTTGCGGCGTTCCCACTGCATATGCCGGCGCTGCGTGAGCGGCCGATGGATATTCCGCTGATCGCCGCCAAGGTGCTGGCCGACGTCGCCAAGTCGTACGGCCGCAACGTTGGAGGCTTCGCGCCGGCGGCCCTCAACCGGATGCGGCACTACGACTGGCCGGGCAACGTGCGCGAACTGCAGAACGAAATCCAGCGCATGGTGGTGCTGGCGACCGAGGATCGGCTGCAGGAAGGCGATCTGTCGCCGCGGGTGCGGCAGGGCGGCGAGCCGATCCAGCTCAAGCCGGTGCGCAACGGCTGCGCGACGCTGAAGACTAACATCGAAGCGCTGGAGCGGCACATGATCTCTGAGGCGCTCGATCGCCATGGCGGCAATATCAGTCGCGTTGCCGGCGAGCTCGGGCTGTCCCGGGTCGGGCTGCGCAACAAGCTCGGCCGCTACGATCTGCGCAAGGGCCTTGCCGATGAGGTCTGATCGCGGCGGTCGCGAGAGTCTGATCGACCGGGTCGGTTCGCAACTGCCGTCGCCATTTGCCGGCGACCAGGAGGCGGCGTGGATCGAAGTGATCCGCAAAATGGACGAGGTCTACGCCGACCTGCTGCGCTACGAGACCGATCTGGAAGAGAAGAACGCGGCGCTGGAGGAGGCGCAGGCATTCATCTCCAGCGTGATCGAGTCGGTGTCGGACATTCTGATCGTCTGCGATCGCCACGGCAGCATCCTGCAGGTCAATCCGGCGGCGGTGCGGCTGCTCGGCGACAGTGCCGGCACGCTGCTGCATCGGTCGCTTACCGATCTCGTCGATCCCGCTGATCGCGGCCGGATCGACGCGCTGTTGCAGGCGCAGTGTCCGAGCGAAATCAGCAATCTCGAAATCCGCTTCGTCACCGAGCGCGGGCTGTCCGATCTCTATGCGATCAACGGCGCCACCCGCTGCGATCCGGCGGGGCACCGGCTCGGCGCGGTACTGACTGGGCGGCCGATCGGCGAGCTGCGCCGCGCCTACGAGGCGCTGCATGCCGCGCACAGCGAGCTGCAGCACGCGCAGCGCCAACTGGTCGAGCAGGAGAAGATGGCGAGCCTCGGCCGCCTGGTCGCTGGCGTTGCGCACGAACTTAACAATCCGATCAGCTTCATCTACGGCAACATCCATACGCTCGATCGTTATCGTGATCGGATGTCGGCGTATCTCGGCGCGATCCATCGCGGCGCCGAACCTGGCGAGATCGAACGGCTGCGCCGCGACTTGAAGATCGACGCGCTGCTGGCCGACTACGGCTCGCTGATCGAAGGCACGCTCGAAGGCGCGATGCGGGTCGCCGACGTCGTCAAGAACCTGCGGCGGCTCAGCTTCCCGAAGAGCGGCGAGAGTCTGCGCGTCGATGTCGATCGCGTGGTGCGCACCGCGGTGCGTTGGGCGGCGCGCGCCAAGCCGCATCACGTCGACTTCGCCTTCGATATCGCGCCGGAGCTGCAAATCCTGGGCAATGAAGGCCAGTTCCACCAGATTATCGTCAATCTGATCGACAACGCGCTCGACGCAGTACGCGGCCAAGCGGCGCCGCGGATCGAGATCGCCGCGCGCCGCGACAGCGACCAGATCGTCATCACCATCTCGGATAACGGAGCCGGTTTGCCCGACGGGCTGATCGACAAGATCTTCGAGCCGTTCTTCACCACCAAGCCGGTCGGTGAAGGTACTGGGCTCGGCTTGTGGATCAGTTACGGCATCGCGCGCGAACACGGCGGCACGCTGGCGGCGGCGAACCGCAGCGGGGGCGGAGCGGTCTTCACCCTGATGCTACCTGCGCCGTGAGCTGCTTGATGGAACCGATGAGTTCCATCACGATCGGAGCGTCCCCAGGTCGACTCGTCACCGGAGATTGCGCTAGGTTTGGTGCAACAAGGCCCCAAGAGGCTGCAGGTGACCAACAAGCTGTCGGCGTCCGAGCAGGCGCTCATCGATCGGGAAAGGGAACTCGCGGAGGTTCAGCGCATCGCCAAGGTCGGCGGTGTGGTGGTGGATCTGACCGCCGGGTTCCGCAATCACCGCTCGCCGGAGTATCTGGCGATCCACGGCCTGCCGCCGGAGGCCGTCAACGAGACGCATGAAGATTGGGTGCGCCGACTGCACCCCGAGGATCGCGAACGCGCCGAGCGGCAGTTTCTCGATCTCGTCAACAGCACCTCCGAACGTTACTCGGCCGAGTATCGCATCATCCGTCCGAACGACGGCGAAGTACGCTGGATCGCGGCCGAGGGCCGGATCGAGCGCGATGCGTCGGGGCGTGCGGTGCGGATGGTCGGTGCGCATATCGACATCACCGATCGCGCCGTCGCCCGCGAGATGCTGCGCGAGAGCGAGCAGCGCTTCAAGCTGATCGCCGACAGCGCGCCGGTGCCGATCTGGGTGACGCGGCTCGACCGCACCCGCAGCTTCGCCAACCGCGCCTATTTCGACTTCATCGGGCTGCCCTACGAGGGAGCGCTGGTGTTCGACTGGCGCAGCATCATCCATCCCGACGATGTCGCCGAAGTGGTCCGTAACAGCGTCGCCGGGGAAGCCTCGCTACAGCCGTTCGTGCTCGAGGGCCGGTATCGCCGCGCTGACGGAAAATGGCGGTGGATCAGGTCGGAGTCGCAGCCGCGCTGGGATCCGGCGGGGCGCCACATCGGCTTCATCGGCGTCGCCCATGACATCACCAGCGCCAAGCAGGCGGAGATCGATCTGCGCAACGTCAACGACGTGCTGGAGCGATTGATCGCGCAGCGCACCGCCCAACTGCATTCCAGCGAATCGCAACTCCGTGCGATCCTGGAGACCACCAACCAGTATCAGGGCTTGCTCGATCTGAAGGGGCGGCTGCTCTACGTCAACGGCACTGCGCTCGCCGGCATCGGGGCCGAGCCGGCCCAGGTGCTGGGTGCGCTGTTCTGGAACACGCCGTGGTTCGACGCGACGCCCGACGCACCGACGGTGATCGAGCGTGCGTTCCGATCAGCGCGGGCAGGCGAGATCGCCAAGCTCGATCTGGAGCTGCAGCTTCCGGCCGGGCCGCGGCACATCGATTTCTCGCTGCGGCCGGTGTCGGATGAGCAAGGCGGCGTGATGGCGGTGCTGGCGGAGGGCATCGACTCCACCGAGCGCCGTCGCAACGAAGAGGCGCTGCGGCAGGCGCAGAAGATGGAGGCGGTCGGGCAGCTCACAGGCGGTGTCGCGCACGACTTCAACAATCTGCTCACCATCATCCGTTCTGCAGTGGACTTCCTGCGCCGGCGCGATCTGCCGGAGGAGCGCCGCCGCCGCTATGTCGATGCGATCTCGGATACGGCGGATCGCGCTTCGAAGCTGACCGGCCAGTTGCTGGCGTTCGCGCGGCGGCAGCCGCTGTCGCCGGTGGTGTTCGACGTCGCAGCGCAGATCCAGAGCATCGCCAATCTGATCCGCCCGCTGGTCGGCAGCCGTGTCGAGATCGACGTCGACACCGGCTTGGGCCCGAACTACGCGATCGCCGACGTCGGCCAGTTCGAGACTGCGCTGGTCAATCTTGCCGTCAACGGTCGCGATGCGATGAATGGCGAAGGCCGGCTGTCGATCGCGCTCCGCCGCGTCGACGAGATTCCGCCGGTGCGGTCGCAGCCGGCGCGGCCCGGCGAGTTCGTGGCGATCTCGGTCACCGACAGCGGCAGCGGCATTGCGCCGACCAATCTCGATGTGATCTTTGAACCGTTCTTTACGACCAAGGAAGTCGGTCGCGGCACCGGGCTCGGCCTCAGCCAGGCATTCGGTTTCGCCAAACAGTCCGGCGGCGAGATCAGCGTGCACAGCACGCTGGGCGAGGGCGCGACGTTCACCATCTATCTGCCGCAGGCGCAGGCCCCGGAGCAGACCGCGGCGGCGACGCTGTCGCGCGCCGATCCGGCCGGCGGGCTCGGCCATCGCATCCTGGTGGTGGAGGACAATGTCGAGGTCGGAAAGTTCTCGACCGAGCTGCTGCAGGATCTCGGCTACACCATTAAATGGGCGAAATCCGCCGACGAGGCGCTGGCGGCGCTGGCCGAGGACGAGTTCGCGTTCGACCTGGTGTTCTCGGACGTGATCATGCCCGGCAAGAACGGCGTCGAACTCGCCACCATCATCCGCGAGCGCTATCCCGGCCTGCCGGTGGTGCTGACCAGCGGCTACAGCAGCGTGCTCGCCGAGAACGCGCATCAGGGCTTCGAACTGGTGCAGAAGCCGTATTCGGTCGAGGCGATCTCGCGCGTGCTGCGGCGGGCGATTTCCGAGCGCCGGACGCGGCCGACTGGATGATACAAGTACGCGGTCGGCGTACTCACATCATCAGCGGCTTGGCTTCTTCAGCCATCGCCTGCAGCAGCGGCAGGAAGCGGTCGATCATCTCGCCGGTGGTGATGCGGTCGACATGGGCGCCGATATTGGCGGCGGCGACGATCGTGCCATCGTAACGGCGGATCGGCACCGCAACCGAGCGGAAGCCGGGCTCGGCTTCGCGATCGACCAGCGAGTATCCCTTGGTGCGATCGGCGATGATCGTTGCGATCACCGTCTGCTTGTCGGTGATGGTGTCTTCGGTCTGCTTGGTCAGCGTCATCGCGCCGATCGTCGCGGTCAGCTCGTTATTATCAAGCCGGCTGAGCAGAACGCGGCCGACCGAGGTGCAGAACAGCGGCAACCGATAGCCGAGATCGATCCCGGCCGAGAACACCCGCGCCGGGCTGGCGCGCGCTACGAACACCGCGTCGTCGCCGTCGAGAATCGCCAGCGAACAAACTTCCTTGGCGCTCGCCGACACCCGATCCATCAGCGGCTGCAGCACGGCGCTGATCTGGTTCGATGCCAGATACGCCGACGCAAGACCAAGCACGCGCGGCCTCAGCGCAAACAGCCGGTCGTCGCTGCTGACATAGCCGGCACTCTGCAGCGTCAGCAGGATGCGCCGCGCGGTGGCGCGCGGCAGGCCGCACGCCTTGGCGACATCGCTCAGCGTCATCGGCCGCTTTTCCGCGCCGAACGCTTCGATCACCCGCAGGCCGCGCGACAGGCTTTCGATGAACTCGGCACCCTCGCTTGGCACATCGTCGGCGGCTCGTTTCAGTTTGGGCATGCGGGTACTTTGGTATGGGGTGAAGCCGGGGCGCTGATGGCAGGCGCCGCGACCTTTGAGCGCTGAGCTATACGATTGTTCGCTCAACGAACACAAGTTCGCCAGCGACTTGGGCGGCTGCCATCCTCATAGGCAAGGAACGCGGAGAATTTGTTCTTGCCTGAAATGCTCTTTAGAGGCAGTTTCATTCTAAACGAACGAATGTTCGTCTATCGAACGTTTTGTTGCGCAGGGCGGATGATGGTCAGGATCAATTCGAGCGGCTATGGCACCGGCCAGCTGCTGCGCTCGCTGACCCGCGATCGCTCCTGCGCTCACAACAAGCGGCCCGCCGAGGCTGCGCGAAGGAGGCCAACGCCATGATGAGCCAGGAACAGAATGATCTGATCACCCGGGTCGGGCCGGGGACGCCGTGCGGCAAGCTGATGCGCGCCTATTGGCAGCCGGCGGCGCTGGTCGATGAGCTGGAGGGCGCGCGCCCGATCAAGCCGGTACGGCTGCTCGGCGAAGACTTCGTGTTGTTCAAGGACGAGACCGGCCGCTATGGCCTGATCGATCGCGATTGCCCGCATCGCGGCGCCGATCTCGCATTCGGGCGGCTGGAGAACGGCGGCCTGCGCTGCGCCTTCCACGGCTGGCTGTTTGATGTCGACGGCAATTGCATCGACACCCCCGCCGAGCCGGCCGGCTCGCCGCTGTGCAAGAACATCAAGCAGCGCGCGTTTCCGGTGGTCGCGAAGGGTGGCATTCTGTGGGCCTATCTCGGCGCGGGCGAGCCGCCGGCGTTTCCGGAGATCGATTGCTTCATCGCACCCGACACCCACGTGTTCGCGTTCAAGGGCCTGATGGAATGCAACTGGCTGCAGGCGCTGGAGGTCGGCATCGATCCGGCGCACGCCTCGTTCCTGCATCGCTTCTTCGAGGATGAGGACACTTCGCAGGCCTACGGCAAGCAATTCCGCGGCGCATCCGCCGGCAGCGATCTGCCGATGACCAAGGTGCTACGCGAATATGACCGCCCGATCATCAATGTCGAGCACACTGAATACGGCCTGCGGCTGATCGCGCTGCGTGAGATCGATGACGAGCGCACCCACGTTCGCGTCACCAATCAACTGTTCCCGCACGGCTTCGTCATCCCGATGAGCACCGAGATGACGATCACGCAATGGCACGTCCCGGTCGACGATACCAACTGCTACTGGTACGCGATCTTCACCAGCTATGCTGCGCCGGTCGACAAGGTGAAGATGCGCGACCAGCGTCTCGAGTTGTACGAGCTGCCGGACTACAAGTCGCGCCGCAACAAGACCAACGATTACGGTTTCGATCCGCACGAGCAGGCGACGTCGACCTACACCGGCATGGGTCTCGACATCAACGTTCACGACCAGTGGGCGGTGGAGTCGATGGGGGCGATTCAGGATCGCACCCGCGAACATCTCGGACAAAGCGACAAGGCGATCATTCAGTATCGCCGGCTGCTGCGGCAGGAGATCGAAAAGGCCGCCTCCGGCGCCAAGCCGCTATTGGCGCTCGACGAGGCCGCGGCGCGTGCGATCCAGGGGCCGGCCACGATGGATGGCATCGGCCCGAGCCGCGGCTGGGAAACCTATTGGATGGAGGTCGACGTCAAGCGTCGCCGCGGCGCGCCGTGGGCCGCGCCGGTGCCGTCCGAGATCGCGGCGAAGGTGCCGCATCTGACGGCAGCGGAATGACACGGCGCGGCAACGGATCGAGGATCGAACGTTGAGTCTGGTTGAGAAGTACGGCCTCTGGTCCGACGAGCAGATCGAAGCAGCGGCGCGGGTACGGCGGATCGCCGAAGAACAGGGGCTCGAGACCATCCGGTTCTCGTTCCCCGATCAGCACGGCATCCTGCGCGGCAAGACGTTGATCGCCGCCGAAGCGCTGAGCTGTCTCGACAGCGGCGCTTCGATCACCACCACGATGCTGTGCAAGGACACCTCGCACCGCACCGTGTTCCCGGTGTTCAAGGCCGGCGGCGGCTTCGGCATCAAGGAGATGGAAGGCGGTGCCGACGCCATCATGCTGCCTGATCCGACCACCTTCCGCGTCCTGCCCTGGGCGCCGAAGACCGGCTGGGTGCTGTGCGATCTGTATTTCGGCAATGGTCAGCCGGTGCCGTTCGCAACGCGCGGCCTCTACCGGTCGGTGCTGAAGCAGCTCGCCGACCGCGGCTACGACTACATGGCCGGGCTCGAAGTCGAATTCCACGTCTTCAAGCTCGACGACGTGATGATGTCGCCGGAGCACGCCGGCCAGCCCGGCGAGCCGCCGGCGGTCAGCCTGCTGTCGCACGGCTATCAGTATCTCACCGAGCAGCGCTACGATCAGATCGAGCCGGTGCTCGACCTGATCCGGCACGACGTGATGGCGCTCGGACTGCCGCTGCGCTCGATGGAAGTCGAGTTCGGGCCGAGCCAGTGCGAATTCACCTTCCAGCCCACCGTCGGGCTGATGCCTGCCGACCTGATGGTGCTGTTCCGCAGCGCGGTGAAGCAGATCTGCCGCCGGCATGGTTACCACGCCACCTTCATGTGCCGGCCGAAGATACCCAACGTGGTGTCGTCCGGCTGGCACCTGCATCAGTCTCTGGTGTCGAGGACCGACGGCAGCAACGCCTTCGTGTCGCAGACCGACGTGTTGTCCGATCTCGGCAGGCACTATCTCGCAGGTCTATTGCACCACGCCCGCGCAGCGACCGTGTTCACCACGCCAACGATCAACGGCTACAAGCGCTATCGCTCGTATTCGCTGGCGCCGGATCGGGCGATCTGGGGCCGCGACAATCGCGGCGTGATGATCCGCGTCCTCGGCGGCCCCGGCGACCGCGCCACCCGGATGGAGAACCGGGTCGGCGAGCCGGCGGCCAATCCGTATCTGTATATGGCCTCGCAAATCCTGTCCGGCCTCGACGGCGTCGACCGCAAGCTCGATCCGGGTCCTTCGGCGGACACACCCTACGAGACCCAGGCGGACCTGCTGCCGAAGTCGCTGCGCGAGGCGATCTTCGCGCTGCGCGACGATCCGTTCTTCCGCACCACCATGGGCGACGGGTTCATCGACTACTACACCTTCATCAAGAATGCCGAGATCGAGCGTTTCCAGGCGGAAGTCACCGAGTGGGAGCAGCGCGAATATTTCGAGATGTTCTAGCGATCAGCGGCACCAATTTCGTTAGCCAGAGGAGAGGAAGCACAACATGAAGGGACTTCGATCGGTCTGCGCGGCCGCGGCCTTGTCGTTCGTCGCGGCAGGCGCCCACGCCGATACCATCAAGGTCGGCGTGATCGGCACCATGTCCGGGCCGTACGCGCTGTTCGGCCAGAACTTCAAGATGGGCATCGACGCCTGGGTCGCCGAGCACGGCAACAAGGTCGGCGGCCACACCGTCGAGTTCGTCTATCGTGACGAGGTCTCGCCCAATCCGGCGCAATCCAAGGCGCTGGCGCAGGAGCTGATCGTCAAGGAGAAGGTGCAGTACATCGCCGGCCTGTACTTCACGCCGAACGCGATGGCGGTGGCGCCGCTGCTGCAGGAAGCCAAGGTGCCGATGGTGGTGCTGAACGCGGCGACCTCCTCGATCACCGAAAAGAGCCCCTACATCGTCCGCACCTCGTTCACGATGTTCCAGAACACGGTGCCGGCCGCGAAGGTTGCCAAGCAGAAGGGCGCCAAGAAGGTCGCGATCGCCGTGAGCGATTACGGTCCGGGTATCGACGCCGAGACCGCGTTCAAGAAGACCTTCGAGGCCGAAGGCGGCAGCGTCGTCGAAGCGATCCGGATGCCGCTCGCCACCACCGACTTCGGTCCGATCATGCAGCGGATCAAGGATTCGGGCGCCGACATGATCTTCACCTTCCTGCCGGCCGGTCCGCCGACCCTCGGCTTCGTCAAAGCCTATATCGATAACGGCCTCAAGGCGGGCGGCGTCAAGCTGATGTCGACCGGCGACGTGGTGACCGAGCCCGATCTGCCGAATATCGGCGATTCCGGCATCGGCATCCTCTCGACCTATCACTACGCGGTGTCGCACGACTCGCCCGAGAACAAGGCGTTCCTGGCCCAGCTCGAAAAGGGTGGCGCCAAGCTCAGCAACGTCACTATGACCTCGGTTGCGGCCTATGACGGTGCCCGTCTGATCTACAAGATGATCGAGGCCACCGGCGGCAAGCAGGATCCCGAGAAGGCGGTCAAGGCTGTCGAAGGCATGAAGTGGACCAGCCCGCGCGGCCCGGTGTCGATCGATCCGACCACCCGCCACATCACCCAGAGCGTCTATCTGCGCGAAGTGGAAAAGAAGGACGGCAAGCTGATCAACAAGGAGATCGAGACCTTCAAGGATCAGCCGGACTGGGGACTTGTTAAGCAGTAAGCCGAAACTTTGAGCCCTTCGCGCCTCCGTTCGTGACTTGGCGCGGAGGGCTCCGGTCGACTAGATCGGTTCAGTTCGTCGTAGAATCAGGCTGGCTGTCGGGCTGGTTGCCGCGACCACCCCCCTCATGGTGAGGAGGCGCGAAGCGCCGTCTCGAACCATGGGCCGCAAGGAACGCGTGGCCCCATCCTTCGAGACGCCCGGCTTCGCCGGGCTCCTCAGGATGAGGACACAGTGCAATGTGGAATGGGCGATAGCGCCTCGATCAATCGGTGAGGCGCTCTTGCAAAGCGGCGTGAAGTCGAGTCGGGAGTGAGATTGTGAAGGCTGGATCGAATCGAACAGAATCGGCGGCGTCCGCGCCAGCGGCCCTGTGATGAGGACGATTCTCGGAATCCTGCCGGACGCACTGGCCTACGGCATGGTGCTGTTCACGATCTCGATCGGCCTGTCGATCATGATGGGCCTGATGCGGGTGGTCAATCTCGCACACGGCGCGTTCGCGATGATCGGCGGTTACCTCGCCTCGTTCGCGCTGACCTCGCTCGGCGTATCCTATCCGATCGCCATCCTGATCGCGGTGATCGGTGCAGTGATCATCTCGGTGCCGTTCGAGTTTCTGCTGTACCGGCGGATCTATCGTCGCTCCGATGAACTGACCCAGATCCTGCTGACGATCGGCATCACCTTCTTCATCGTCGGCATCGCCAACTACATTTTCGGTCCGACCTCGAAGCCGATTCCGCTGCCGGAGATGCTGAAGGGACCGTTCGATCTCGGCTTTCGCATGATCCCGGCGCACCGGCTGTTCGTGATCGGCTGCGGTGTCGTCACCGCGGTAGCGTTGTGGCTGATGATCGAGAAGACCGAATTCGGCGTCAGGCTGCGCGCGGCCGTCGACAACGGCGATATGGCCGAGGCGCTCGGTATCCGCACCCAGATCGTCTATTCGGCAACCTTCGCGCTGGCCGTCGGCCTCGCGGCATTCGGCGGCGTGGTCGGCGCCGAGCTGCTGCCGGTCGAGCCCTTCTACGCGCTGCGCTACATGGTGACCTTCCTGGTCGTGGTTTCGGTCGGCGGCGCCGGCTCCGTCACCGGTGCGATGGCGGCATCGCTGCTGCTCGGCCTCGCCGACACCACGGGCAAATATCTGGCGCCGGAGTTCGGCGAGTTCTTTTTCTATGTCGCGGTGATCGTGATCGTTTACGTGTTCCCGCACGGCCTGTTCGGAAAGGCGCACTAAGATGGCGACCTTGTCCGTCACCGCTGCGCCGTCGGCTTGGGCCGGTCTTCGCAACGACCTGATCGCCGCGGCGGTGATCGCCGCGCTCGGAGCGATCGGATATTTCGTCTATCCCGACGACCTCGCCTTCCTGATCCGGGTGATCGGCCTCGCGTTCCTGGTGATCTCGCTGGATCTCGTCACCGGCTATTGCGGCGTCGCCACGCTCGGCCATGCGGCGCTGTTCGGCGTCGGGGCCTATGCGGCCGGGAATTTCTGTCTTGCCGGCGTCACCGATCCGATCCTGATGCTGCTGATCGGCGCGCTCGCCGGCACGGCCACCGGGCTGGTCTCGGGCCTGCTGGTCACGCGCTTCCGAGGTCTGCCCCAGCTCGTGCTGTCGATCGCGTTCGGCCAGCTCGTCGCCGCGCTCGCCAACAAGCTGTCGTCGATCACCGGCGGCAGCGATGGCCTGGCCGGCATCTCGCCGAGCCCGGTGTTCGGCATTTTCAACTTCGACATGTTCGGCCGCACCGGCTACGTCTTCTCGGTGATCGTACTGCTGGTCACGATGGTGACGCTGCTGCGGTTCGCCCGCTCGCCGTTCGCGCTGATGTGCCGTGCCATCAAGGACGACACGCTACGCACGCGGATGATCGGCGTCTCGGTGTATCCACGGCTGGTGGTGATGTACTGCGTGGCCGGCGCGGTCGCCGGTCTCGGCGGTGCGCTGACGGCGATCAATACCGGCGTGGTCGGGCTCGACAGCGTCGGCTTCGAACGCTCCGCCGAAGCCCTGATCATGCTGATCCTCGGCGGCGCCGGCAATCTGTGGGGCGCGTTGATCGGCGCGATCCTGTTCGAGCTGTTTCACCACTACGTCTCGACCGCCAGCCCGTTCCACTGGATGATCCTGGTCGGCGTGTTGCTGATCGTGGTGGTGCTGTTCTTCCCCAAGGGGCTGGTCAACGAAGTGACCCGGCGGATCAGCGATTTCCGGCAGGCGAGGGCGGCGCGATGACGACCCTGCTCGAGGTCCAGCGTTTGTCAAAATCGTTCGGCGGTCTGCGTGTCACCGACGACGTCTCCTTCTCGCTGGCGAGCGGCGATCGCGTCGCGCTGATTGGGCCGAACGGCGCCGGCAAGACCACGCTGGTCAACCAGCTCTCCGGAGATCTGGCGCCGTCCGACGGCCGTATCCTGCTGGCGGGCCAGGACGTCACCACCGCGTCGATCCCTGAGCGCGTCCGCGGCGGCTTGGTGCGCACCTTCCAGGTGACGCGGCTGTTCACCAGCCTCACGGTCGCCGAGAACGTCGCGCTGGCGGTGATGCAGCGCCGCGGCTTGACTAAGCGGATGTTCTCCTCGGTGATAGATAAAGCCGACGTCCGCGACGAGTGGCAGAGCGTGCTCAGCCTGCTCGGCATCGGCCATCTGGCCGCGACGCCGGTGACCAAGCTGGCTTACGGCCAGCAGCGGCTGCTCGATCTGGCGATCGGTCTCGCCATGAAGCCGCGGGTGCTGGTGCTGGATGAGCCAGCGGCCGGGGTGCCGCACGACGAGTCGCCGCGCATTCTCGAAGCGATCGGCCGGATGTCGCCCGATATCGCGATCCTGATGATCGAGCACGACATGGACCTGGTGTTCAAATTCGCAAAGCGCGTGCTGGTGCTGGCGAATGGCGCGCTGATCTTCGAAGGCACGCCTGCCGAGGTGAAGGAAAACGACGCCGTCCGTGCGGCCTATCTGGGAAACTATGCCGATGCCCGCCGCACGTCTTGAGGTTCAAGGTCTCGCGGCCGGCTACGGCTCGGTGAGCATCCTGAGCGACATCAGCTTTGCGGTGCCGGCAGGCGGGCGGCTGACCGTGCTCGGCCGCAACGGCGTCGGCAAGACCACGCTGCTGGCGACGCTGATGGGACTGACCACCCACAAAGGCGGGTCGGTTCGGGTCGGCGAACGCGAGGTGACGGGGCTGAAGACCTATGCGCGGGCCGCCGCGGGCCTCGGCTACGTGCCGCAGACGCGCGACGTGTTTCGCTCGCTCACCGTCGAGGAAAATCTGTTCACCGGACTGAAGGGCCGGCCGCGGTCCGAACTCGAGTCGGTGTACGCGATGTTTCCGCGGCTCGCGGAGCGCCGCAACCACGGCGGCATGCAGCTCTCCGGCGGCGAGCAGCAGATGCTGTCGCTGGCGCGCACGCTGCTCGGCAAGCCGACCGTGCTGCTGCTCGACGAGCCGCTCGAGGGCCTCGCGCCGGTGATCTGCGATCAGCTGATGGAGACCATCGTCAAGCTCGCGCAGTCCGGCGAGATGACGGTGGTGCTGGTCGAACAGCAGATCGAGCGCGCGCTCGACTTCGCCGACGACGTGCTGGTGGTCGAGCGCGGCCGCATCGTCTGGCGTGGCCAGGCGGCGGAGTTCAGGGCCGATCGGGAATTGGCCGACCGCCTGCTCGGTGTCGGTATCGGCTGAGGCCGGGGCGGGAAGCTCGTCAGCCGCGGGCGTCGAGCATCGCCGACAGGGCGCCGCGCAGCGACTCGATCGAATATGGCTTGCGCACGATCGGTAGGTCGCGCATCCGCTCCGGGATCATCGCGGTGTCGCCGTAGCCGGTGGCGAACATAAACGGGATTCCGAGCCGCTCCAGTTCGTCGGCGACCGGCAGGGAGCTGCCGTTGCCGAGATTGACGTCGAGGATCGCCAGCGTCGGCGGCCGCTGCGCGATCGTCAGCAGCGCCTCTTCGGCGGACGCGACCGAGATCACCGACTTCGCACCGATCGCCCCGAGCATTTCCTCGGCATCGAGCGCAATCACGAGCTGATCTTCGACCAGCAGGATCGCCGCATTGGCGATATTCAGCGAACTGCTGTCGACGCTCGCATTGTTCGGCTGCGGGCTCGACAGCCGCTGCAGCGACTCGGTGACGAACTGGCCGGGAATGCCGAGCTTGGCGACGACCCCGCCCGGCGTGTAGTCGATCTCGCTCCTGCCGCCGAGATCGAACGGAATGCTGCGGCTCAGCAGCACGGTGCCGAAGCCATGCCGGGTCGGCGGCCGGACCGGCGGGCCGCCGCTCTCGGTCCATTCGATGTCGCAGCGGCCGTCGTCGCGCACCGACCAGCTCACCCGCAGCCGGCCCGTTGACCGCGACAGCGCACCGTATTTCGCCGCATTGGTCGCCAGCTCGTGCAGCACCAGCGCCAGCACCGAATAGGCGCGGGAATCCAGGCCGACATCTGGGCCATCCAGCGTGATCTGTGTGGCCGGGTAGGGCGATAGTTCGGCGCGGATCAGATCCAGCAGCGCCCCGCCGCCGTCGGACCGCACCACCTGATCGTGCGCGAACGACAGCGCCATGATCCGCCCGCGCAAGGCCGAGGCGAATTCCTCCAGCGATTTGCCTTCGCCGGCCGGCTGGTTCACCAGCGATTTGATCAGCGCCAGGATGTTCTTGACGCGGTGGTTCAGCTCCTCGTTGAGCACGCGCTGGCGCACTTCGGCCTTCTTGCGCTCGGCCGAGAGAATTTCGCTCTGCCGCAGCAGCACTTCGCGCAAGCCGACCTGGATGGTGGCCGCGGTGTCGCGGTCATCCGCGCTCCACGGGATCGACTGTCCTTCGACCTGCTCTTTCCAGATCGAGAAACTCTTGCGCGGCGTCAGCCGGTCGCCCAGCGGCCCGGTGTCGTAGGTCTTGTTCGGATCGCCCGCCCAGTTCAGCGTCTGCACCTGCTCCTTGCGGAAAAACAGCAAGTAATCACCGGCGGTCTGCGACAGCGGGATCGCCAGCATGCCGGCGGCCGCACCGGCATAGTCAGTCGCCGCCGCAATCCGGTCGGCGAGGGCATGGGTGGCGACGATCTCGTTGCCGGCCCGGCCGGTGAGCAGATACATGATCGACGGCAGCGCATTCGCGGGCGGCGTCGAGCCATGCGCGGTCCAGACGCCGTTCATCCACAGGCCGACGCCGTCGCTCGGAATCAGGTCGGCAATGCGCGGGAGATTCGCACGCAGGAAGTCGTCGACCGAAGCATCGAACGACATCTGACTGGTCAGCGCATCGAGCGTCCGGCGGGTGCGCAGCGACGACTGGAAGCGGCGCTGGTGATGGACCGCGGTGAAATGCAGCGAGAAGAAATCGGCGAACATCTCGGCGGCGACGCGCTGCGCCATCGGCACCACGCGCGGCTCATAGTGATGGCAGGCGATCAGCCCCCACAGCGTGCCGTCGATAATGATCGACAGCGACATCGAGGCGCTGACGCCCATGTTGCGCAGATATTCGAGGTGTATCGGCGAGACGCTGCGCAGGTGTGCGAACGACAGATCGAGCGCGGCGCCGGAAGCATCGCGCTCCGGCACGATCCGGCTGCTGTCGCCGCGCGAATCCGAGATCACGCGGATCGCGTTCTTCAGATACAGCAGCCGCGCCTGCTGCGGGATGTCGGAGGCCGGGAAGTGCTGACCGAGAAAGCTCTCGAGGTCGCTGCGCTTGGCCTCCCCGATGACCTTGCCGGATCCGTCGGCCGCGAAGCGATACATCATGACCCGGTGATAGCCGAGCATCGCCTGTAGATAACGCGGCACCCGCGCCGCCATCTCGTCGAGAGACTTCAACTCCTTCGTGCGTGCGATGATCTGCCGCGTTAGCCGCAGCGGGTTGTCGGCTTGGTCAGCGGCCGCGGGCTCGAATTCGATGATCGAGGTGCCGTCGTGATGATGCAGCGAGACGTCGAAGGTGCGGCCGGTGCCGCCGTCGCGCCAGCCGAAGATCAGCGCCGGCCGCTTCGGATCGGACGCCTGCGCCAGCGCGTTACGCAACGTGTGTGCCTCCGTCTCGCCGAAGTAATCGGCCAGCAGCTCGCCGACCCGCGGCGTCTCGCGGCCCAGAATCGCGCCGGCGTTTTCCGAGATGCGCGTGATCCGCACCGCTTGCGAGTCGCACGCCAGCAGGCAGCCGCGCGGCTGAATGCTGCCGGGGATGTGGATCGGCTCGCGATCGCAGGAGGTGAGATCGACCTTATGCGGCATGGCGTGCCCTCCGCGTCGTCGCGGCGCACGGTGCTACGCACCTGATCTCACTTGAGCGATGAGCAGAAGCCGTCGTCGATAGGATCGTTGCGCCTACAGCCAATGGGTGCCTTACGGTGTGGGGAGGAGCGAGCTGACAAGCCGTCCACCGGGCTAAGGCTGGAGACACTCGCAACGTGCCTCGCTTGGACGCTGGAACCAATGTAGCCGCAGCGCATTATTTGTTCCGTTCACTAGTACACAGAGGAACTGCTGTGATCGCCTCTTCTGAACGGCCGAACAACAACTTGTTGCGAGCACTGAGCCCAAGCGATTTCGAGCTCGTGCGCCCGCATCTGAGGTGCGAGACCCGGGCCGCCGGCGATCTGTTGTATCGCCCCGGCGATCACGTCGGCAGCGCGTTCTTTCCGTGTGGGCCGAGCCTCGTATCTTATGAGGTGACCGACGGCGACGGTCGCGGCGTCGAGACGGTGCTGGTCGGGCGCGAAGGCGCGGTCGGCGGCATCGTCAGCTCCGGTTTCCTGCCCGCGTATTGCCTGATCGTCGTCAAGTTCGAGGGCCCGTTCGTCCGCATGCCGATCCTCAACATTCAGGCCGCCAAGGATCGGTCGCCGAGCTTCAAAGCCTTTTTCGCGCGCTACGCCGACTGTCTGATGGCGCAGATGTTTCAATCGACCGCGTGTAACGCGATCCATTCGATCGAGCAGCGCACTGCGAAGTGGATCGCTGCGGCGATGGACCGCACCGGCGACAGCATGGTGCCGCTGACCCACGAACAGCTCGCGGCGATGATGGGCGTCGGCCGCAGCTACACCAGCCGCGTGCTGCAGGCGTTTCGTCAGGAGGGCATCCTCACGACACGGCGCGGCGCCCTGATCGTCGACGATGCCGACAAGCTGCGGACGCGGGCCTGCCGCTGCAATGATGCGGTGAAGGAGCACTTCGACGTGGTGCTGCGCGGCGTCTATCCCGAGCCGGACGACGCTGCCGCGTAACTTTGTGAGATGGCTTCAGCGCGCCGGTGCGCGCTTCAGGTGCAGGTAGCCGGGATCGAATTCGCCGATCTTGGCGAGCCCCTGCCAGTTGCGGATCGTCAGAACCCCATAGCGGAAGTCCATCGTCTTCGATGCCCGCAACGACGAGATCGTGCGGTTGACGGTCGCGATCGCCATGCCCAGCGTGTCGCCGAGTTGGGCGAGGCTGATCGGGAGCTGCATCGAGTTACCGTCGGTCAGCTTAGAGACCTCGGCGCGGTAGAACAATTCGCAGAACAGATGCGCCATCCGCGCTTTCATCGTCCGGGCCGAATTGTTGGTGATCGCTTCGCGGAAAATCGCCGCATCCACAAGGGTTTCGCGCCAAATCGCAAAGCCGAGCCCGGGCCGGGCTTCAAACATTCGCAGGATCTCCCGGTGCGGAATGATCGCCGTCACCGCATGCCCGATCGCGCACAACGAATGATCCATCCGCTCCAAAAAAATCCCCTGCGCATCCGGCAGGTCGCCGACCATGTGAAACGACAGGAATTGGCGGCGGCCGTTTCGCTGCAAATGATACCGCCCGACCATGCCTTCGACGACGAGCGCGGCGCCCTTCGGCGTTTCGCCTTGGCGGATCAGATCCTCGCTGCTCTCGAGCTCCCGCAGCGTAAAACTCAAATTGCGGATTGCGGTGAGGTCATCGGCCGACAGACGGGAATGCTCGCGCAGTTTGTCGATCAGGACGCGATGGACATCCTTCATGGTCCGCCTTTCAAGTTAGATCATCTGATAGGGTTGATGGAACTTGGGGGCTTCAACTCCGAGAGGCGGCAGAGGTTGCTATTTTTTCGAACGCCGGGCGGCCGTTTTCGTCGTCGCTTGCGAGGCATGGCTCCGACGTGCTCTGTCGGTCGGATCATGACTGCGCGAGGATGACCGATGAGCGACTTCAGCCGGCTGTGGCTGGTGCGGCATGCGCCGGTGGATGGGCCAAAGGGCGTGATTCACGCTCCCGAGGCGCCGGTCGATCTCGGTGACACTGCGGTGCTCGCTGCGCTAGGCGAAAAACTGCCGCACGATGCGACGGTGGTCGCCAGCCCGAGCCGGCGCACGCGCGAGACCGCCGCAGCGCTCGGCTTCGATGCGATGCTCGAACCCGATTTCCGCGAACAGGATTTTGGCACCTGGACCGGGCGCCGCCACGACGATCTGTCGCGTGAACTCGGCCCTGCCTACGATGCGTTCTGGCAAGATGCGGCGCGCTTGGCGCCGCCGGGCGGCGAGAGCTTTGTCGACCAGATCGAGCGGGTGCGGCAGGGGCTGGCGCGGCTGCCCGGTGGTGACGTCGTGCTGGTGGTACACTCCGGCACCATTCGCGCCGTTCTGGCGATTGCTCTTAAGACATCCCCCGAGGTTGCGCTGAGCTTTGTGATTGATCCGCTGTCGCTGACCCAGATCGATCGGCTGGGCTCGTCCGGCTGGCGGATCGTCTGGGTCAATCGTGTAGTGGGTTAGGCTGGCCGTTTAGAACGAGGCCTTTTTGCTTGCACAGGCTGCAGCCCCGTGCTCTGGTTTTGACGTCTTCGGTGCCTCGCGTGCGAGGTGAAACTGGGAATACGGTGCGGTGTTTTTCGCCAAATCCGTAGCTGCCCCCGCAACTGTAAGCGGATCTGTCCGGATCATATGCCACTGACGCCAACGGCGTCGGGAAGGCGATCCAGGCGACATCCGTGAGCCAGGAGACCGGCCGAAGACGGAAGCATCTAACCGATCGACGGCGGGTCGAGAGCGGAGCAGCGATGACCGAATTCTCTTAGCAAGGCTAAGCCGCGTGCAGCCGCGATAGGCGTCACGCGACGCTTGGCATCGCCTAGCACTCATCCCCCTTCAATCAGAACCAGCCACAGCGCCGCCGCGATTGAGCCGGCGGCCATTGCTGCGGCGCGAGGGAACGGTCATGGAGCCGAAAGACACAACTACCAACGAAGCCTTCAAGGGCTTCACCAACGAGGCCTGCCCGTTTCTGCCGTGCCATCGCGGCGTCGAGCGGGAATTCAACTGCCTGTTCTGCTACTGCCCGCTGAGCGCCTATCAGTGCCCCGGCCCCTACAAGACCTTCGTCGATCGCAATGGGCTGACGCGCAAGGATTGTTCGGACTGCACCCTGCCGCACAACGGCTATCGGCGGTCGTGGAATTTCATCCAGCGCTGGCTGGAGCGGCCAGTGCCTTGGGACAGCCAGTCCCAGGATCCGCGCCGCCTCAAGCGCGAAGTCTCGGAAAGCGGCGACTAAAAAACATTGCCGCCGCCTCCGCATCGCTGGATTACAGCAGTAGCGGAGGCGCTGGCATTTTTCGCGTTAGAGCGAGCGGGCGATCAACAGCTTCATCACCTCGTTGGTGCCGCCGTAGATCTTCTGGATCCGCGAGTCGATGAACATCCGGCCGATTGGGTATTCCTGCATGTAGCCGTAGCCGCCGTGCAGTTGCAGGCACTCGTCCACGGTCTCGACCTGCTTCTGCGTCGTCCACCATTTCGCCATTGAGGCGGTCACCGCATCGAGATTGCCGGCGATCAGTTGCACCAGACAGTAATCCACGAACACCCGCGCAATGAAGGCTTCGGTCTTGCGTTCGGCGAGCGTGAAAGCTGTGTTCTGGAATTCGATAATCGGCTGGCCGAACGCCTTGCGCTCCCGCGTATAGTCCGAAGTCAGCGCGACCGCGCGCTCCATCGCCGCCACGGCGCCGATCGCGATGATCAGGCGCTCTTGCGGCAGCTGCTGCATCAGCTGCACGAAGCCTTTGCCCTCTTCGCCGCCGAGCAGGTTCTCCTTCGGCGTGCGGGCATTCTCGAAGAACAGCTCGGAGGTGTCGGAGGCGTGCAGGCCGATCTTGTCGAGGTTGCGGCCGCGCTTGAAGCCGGGGTTGTCCTTGGTCTCCAGCACGATCAGCGACAGCCCTTTGGCGCCGGCACCGCCGGTGCGGGCAACCACGATGATCAGGTCGCAGTTCTGGCCGTTGGTGATGAATGTCTTCTGGCCGTTGATGACGTAGTCGTCGCCGTCGAGCTTGGCGGTGGTGCGCACGCTCTGCAGATCGGAGCCGGTGCCGGGCTCGGTCATCGCGATCGCGCCGATCAGCTCGCCGCGCGCCATGCCGGGCAGCCAACGCCGCTTCTGCTCTTCCGAACCGTAGTTGAGGATGTAGTGCGCCACGATGCCGCTCGACACGGTGACGCCGGACAGCGCGTCCGGAACGATCTTCTCCATGTCCTCATAGACCGCGGCATCATAGGCGAAGCTGGCTCCGAGCCCGCCGTACTCTTCCGGAACGCTGGGCAACAGCGCCCCCATCTCGCCGAGCTTCAGCCAGGCCGAACGATCGACCATCTTCTGCTTGCGCCACTTGTCGCCATCCGGCGCGAGGTCCTTGGCGAGGAATTTGCGAAACTGGTCGCGGAACGTGTCCAGCTCTTCGGTCATCCAGGGCGATCGGTATTCCATGTTTCCTCACTCGAATGGGCGGCCGCTTGGCACGGCGCATCGCCCGCTGATCTAGGCCAGTTCGGCGGTGCAGGATAGACGTTGCGACCGCCGTATCTTGCGGCGTGTCGCTGCAGGCGGCTGCGCTGTTCGCAGCCGCAGCATGCGCGACGATGGAGGCACTCAGGTGGCGCTGTCGATCAGGCTTTCAAGCAGCCGCTTCAGCTCGGCGGTGGCCTTGTCGCCGTAATTTTCGGCGATATGCGCCTCTTGGCTCAGCGCCAGCGCGTTGAGACGCTGGGTCAGAGCTTTGCCGCGGTCGGAGGTGTACATCAGCACCTTGCGGCGATCCTCCGGATCCTGGACGCGATACACCAGCGAATCCGAAACCATCCGATCGATCATCTTGGTCAGGGTCGGATGATTGAGCAGCACCGCCTCGGCGAGTTCGCCCATCGAATGGCCCTTGCCGTCGGATAGCACCTTGAGGATGCGCCATTGCTCGACCGGCACCCCTTCGCTGCGTAGCCGTGCTTCGAGCTGGCGGTTGATCTCCCGATTTGCCTGCGCCAGCAGATAGGCGAGGTGTTCGGTGATCGGCGGATTGCGGGTCGGCGATTTGGCCACGATGAGACTTTATCGTTCCGTCTGAGTGAATCGGATGCGCAGTTTGCTGCATCTATATGCACAGCAATCCTTGAAGATTCAATATTTTCGAATAGCATCGATCGTCGAACCCGGGGAGGGGACTTCGGCGGGGATCACCCGCACCAGGCAGGAGAGGGCGTGCTTTCGGCTGTCGATCTCGGACATAGTGGCGCCTATGGAGTGCCGCCGCTCGGCTTTCTCGAGCGCGGCGCGCTTACCGACGCGCGTTGGGTGGAAGGGCCGGGAGACGGCGGCGGCGCGGCCTCGCGCCGCGCACGCAACAAGCTTCGCGTTGCGAATTTCGTCACCTTCCAGGGCTCGCCTGGGCTGTGGGGGCCGGCCTCGACCAATGCGGCGCTGCTCGCGGCTGCGGAAATCAACAAGCGCGGCGGCATCCTGGGCCGCGAGGTCGAACTGGTGTTCAGCGATGCCGGCGGTCCGATCGAAGAGGTTGCTCGGCGGGTCGCGCTGGCGGTCGACTACGACGACATCGATATCGTGATGGGCTCGCACATCAGTGCAGTGCGGGTGGCGCTGCGGAACGCCATCCGAGGTCGCGTGCCCTACATTTACACGCCGGTCTATGAAGGCGGCGAGCGTGCTCCCGGCGTGATGGCGATCGGGGAGACGCCGCGCTGGCAGAGCCGGCCGGCGATCGACTGGCTAGCTCGGGAGAAGAGGGCGCAGCGCTGGTACCTGATCGGCAGCGATTACGTCTGGCCATGGCTGTCGCATCGCGCTGTGAAGAAGTACATCAAGGATGCCGGCGGCAAGGTGGTTGGCGAGGAGTTCGTGCCGCTCGGCGAGGACGACCACGAACGGCATCTCGACCGGATCCGCGCCGCCCGACCCGACGTCGTGCTGATTTCGCTGATCGGCAACGACAGCGTGACGTTCAATCGCTCGTTCGCCGAAGCTGGGCTTTCGAGCCATGTCCTCCGATTGGCCGGCGCGATGGACGAGACGGTGTTGCTGGGCATCGGCGCCGACAACACCGAAAACCTGTTCTGCGCATCGGGCTATTTCGGCTGTTACGACTGCACCGCCAACGATGCGTTTCGCGATTCTTATCGCCGGATGTTCGGACCGACGGCGCCGCCGATCGGGTCGGTCGGGCAGTCCAACTATGAAGGTCTGCGATTTCTGGCGACGATTGCCGAGAAGGCGCAGACGCTGCAGGCCCGCTCGCTGCTGCAGGCGGCGCGCAATGTCGTGTACCAGGGCGGCCGCGGCGACGTGACGATCAGAGACGGCCGTGCACGGATGACGATGCACCTTGCCGAGGCCGACGGCCTGGATTTCAAGCTGCTCCGCACCTTCTAGACGGCGCCATTCGCGCTCGCGCTATTCAGTCGCAAAATAATACTTGAAATGGAAAATATTTCCGTATGTATTATCACCGCGGCGCGGCGCCATTCGTGCGTGCGCCGCTCCAGGCCTTCCCCGGGCCCGCATCGCCGATCCGCCTACGCGCAGGAGAATGATCTTGGCCGTTTCGCTTCCCACCCCGACGCAGCTTCTCGAAGTCGCCGATCAGTGCGGCCTGTCGCTCACCGACGAGGACGTCGTCTCGTTTCGTGGGCTGATGCAGCCGTCGATCGATGCCTACAATGTGGTTGCGGCGCTGCCCGACGAAGTACCCTTGGTGAAGTATCCCCGCACGCCCGGCTACACACCCGGCCCGGACGAGAACCAGCGTAACGCCTGGTATCGCAAGGCGAGCGTGAAGGGCGCATCCTCGGGCAAGCTCAAAGGCAAGACGGTCGCGCTGAAGGACAACATCATGCTGGCCGGCGTGCCGATGATGAACGGTTCGTCGACACTCGAAGGCTACGTGCCGGACTTCGACGCCACCGTCGTCACCCGCATCCTCGACGCCGGCGGCGAGATTCTCGGCAAGACGCATTGTGAGCATTTCTGCATGTCCGGCGGCAGCCACACCGGCTCCAACGGCCCGGTGCACAACCCGCACAAGATGGGCTATTCGGCCGGCGGCTCGTCGTCAGGCAGCGCTGTGGTGGTGGCGCTAGGTGAGGCCGATATGGCGATCGGCGGCGACCAGGGTGGCTCGATCCGAATGCCGTCGTCATTCAGCGGCACCTACGGCATGAAGCCGACCTGGGGCCTCGTGCCTTACACGGGCATCATGCCGATCGAGATCTATGTCGATCACACCGGGCCGATGACGGCGAACGTCGAAGACAATGCGCTGCTGCTCGAAGTGCTCGCCGGCGACGACGGTTACGACCCTCGCATCCGCGCGCCTAAGGTGCACGAGTACACCAAGGCGCTCGGCCAAGGCATCAAGGGCATGAAGATCGGCATCGTCCGCGAAGGCTTCGAGCAGCCCGGCGCAGAGCCTGCGGTGAACGAAAGCGTTCGCGAGGCCGCCAAACGCCTCGCTGGTCTCGGCGCCACCGTCGAGGAAATCTCGATCCCGGCCCACAATCTGGCCGGCGCGGTGTGGATGCCGATCGGCACCGAGGGCATGACCCAGACCATGATGGTGGGGGATGGCTACGGCCTCAGCCGCCCGGATCTTTACTCGACGACGCTGATGAAAGCTCATCGCGGCTGGCGCGGCCAGGCGGACTCGCTGTCCGAGACCACCAAGATGATGCTGTTGCTCGGCACCTATATCAACAACACCTTCGGCCCGCGTTACTACGGCAAGGCCGTCAACATCTCGCGGCGCATCACCGCCGCCTACGATGCGGCGCTGGCAAATTTCGATCTTCTGCTGATGCCGACGACGCCGATGAAGGCAACGCCGCTGCCGGCGCCGAACGCCCCCCGTGAGGAAGTGATCGGTCGCGCATTCGAGATGATCTCGAATACCGCGCCGTTCGACATCACCCATCATCCGGCGATGTCGATCCCCTGCGGCATGGTCGATGGCCTGCCGATCGGCCTGATGCTGGTCGGCAAGCACTTCGATGAACCGACGATCTACCGTGCGGCCCATGCGTTCGAACAGTCGGGCGACTGGAAGACGATGTAGCACGCGCGATGCCCGTCAGCCGGTAACGCCGAATGGAAAACCTGTTCGCCGCCCTGTTCGAAATCCTGAGCTTCGGGTCCATCGTTGTGCTGGTGGTGCTGGGGCTCGGGATCATCGCCAGCATGATGGGCATCTTCAACTTCGCGCAGGGCGAATTCGTCCTGCTCGGTGCCTACGTCACCTACCTAGCTCACACCGCCGGCCTGCCGGTCTGGACCGGCATGGTCGCGGCGCCGTTCGTGGTCGGGGCGTTCGGATTGGTGCTCGAACGGCTGATCGTGCGGCGCTTCTATGCCGCACCGATCGTGGCGATGCTCGGCACCTATGCGCTCGGCCTGATCACCCGCGAGATCGTGCGCGGCCTGATCGGCGGCCTGTACATCTCGGTGCCGGAGCCGGTCGGCGGTTCGATCACCATCGGTGACATGCATCTGTCGACATGGCGGCTGGTGATCGTGATCGTCACCGCGCTGGTGATGATTGGAAGCTATCTGCTGCTGTCGCGCACCTCGTTCGGCCTGCGGGTCCGCGCCTCGCTGGAGAACCCGGCGTTGGCGCGTGCCTCCGGCATCTCCACCAACGCAATCTATGGTGCCACCTTTGCTTTCGGTGCGGCACTGGCCGGCCTCGCCGGCGCCCTGATCGTTCCGGTGTTCTCGCTATTCGCCGATCTCGGGCTGCGCTTTCTGATCCAGGGCTTCATTGCCGTGATGGTCGGCGGAGTCGGGTCCTTTGCCGGGCCGGTGGCCGGGGCCGGCATCATCGGCACGCTGTCGGCGGCGCTGCCCTGGGTGATCCAGCCGGTGATCGCCGACGTCCTCGTGTTCGTGCTCGCCATCATCTTCATCAAATTCCGGCCGCAGGGCCTCGTTTCGGGAAAAGGGATCTAGCCTGATGTCCAGCGACTTCAGCTTTCAGCTCGACCGCCGCCGCTTCCTCTCCAGCTTCGCCTTTGCCAGCACCGCCATTGCTACCGGCGTCGGAAGCTGGGTGATCCCGGCCGATTGGGCCAATGCCGCCGAAGGTCCGATCAAGGTCGGCGTCGCCACCGACATCACGGGTCCGATGGGCTACGCCGGCAATGCGGACGCCAACGTCGCCAAGATGGTGGTCAAGCAGATCAACGATGCCGGCGGTTTGCTCGGCCGGCCGCTCGAACTGCACATCGAGGATACCGCGTCGAACGAAGCGGTCGCGGTTGGCAATGTCCGCAAGCTGGTCCAGCGTGACAAGGTCGATGTCGTGCTCGGCGGCATCACCTCCTCGATGCGCAACGCCATCAAGGACGTCATCGTCGCCCGCGGCAAGACGCTGTACATTTATCCGCAGCTCTATGAGGGCAAAGAGTGTACGCCGCATCTGTTCTGCACCGGTCCGACACCGGCGCAGCAATGTGACGAATTCATCCCCTGGCTGATCAAGAACGGCGGCAAGAAGTTCGCGCTGCCGAGCGCCAACTATGTCTGGCCGCACACCCTCAACGTCTATGCCCGGAAGGTGATCGAGGCCAATGGCGGCGAGGTGGTGCTTGAAGAGTATTACCCGCTCGACCAGATCGACTTCTCGTCCACCGTCAACCGCATCATTTCCAACAAGGTCGACGTGGTGTTCAACACCGTGATTCCACCTGGCGTCGGCCCGTTCTTCAAGCAGCTCTATGAAGCGGGTTTCCTGAAGAACGGCGGTCGGCTCGCCTGCGTGTATTACGACGAGAACACGCTCGGTATCAATCAGCCGGCCGAGATCGAAGGCCTGGCGAGCTGCCTGGATTACTTCAAGGCGCTTGCGAAGGACGATCCGGTCAGCGCCAAACTGCAGGCCGAATACGACAAGGCCTATCCGGGCAACTTCCTGTTTGCCGCCGGCAGCGCCGCCACCGGCACCTATCGCGGCCTCAAGCTTTGGGAGGCAGCTGTGAAGGAAGCGGGCAAGATCGACCGCGACGGCGTCGCCGCGGCGCTCGATCATGCCAAGATCGCCGAAGGTCCTGGTGGGCCAGCCGAGATGGTGCCCGGCAAGCGCCACTGCAAAATGAAGATGTACACCGCGGTCGCCAAGAGTGGCAGCTACGAGATCGTCGCGCGGAGCGAAGGTCTGGTCGACCCGAAGGAATGCTGATGGCGTGTCGGCGTCTGCCCTCACAACGCGTGCGGCCTGCGCCTCTCCCCGCGTGTGGCGAAAGGTCGACGCGCTTCTGCGCGGCGGGTGAGGGGGCGTCTCCGCATCGCCGAGCCTCTGCGATTCGTTGGGGCGCCCCCTCACCCGAGCCCTCTCCCCGCAAGCGGGGAGAGGGAGCGCGCGCCGCAGTGCTCCGCTCGAACGCGGCGTTCAGGGGGGACACGATCCTCAGCCGCCACGACATTCTCGACCTCACAGCCTCCCCGGCGGATCGATGACGGAAGCTACTTCGAGATTCGCAACCATCGCCGCGCCCCGCGCCAAGCGCCGCCCCGCGGTGCTGCCGATCATCGAGATCGCTGTGCTGGCGATCTTCTTGCTGTTGCCGATTGTGCTGCAGGATTACCTCACCGTGTTCATGACGCGGGTGCTGATCCTGTGCCTGTTTGCGCTGTCGTTCGATCTGGTGTGGGGCTACGCCGGGATCATGAGCTTTGGCCAGGCCGTGTTCTTTGGCGGCGCCGGCTACGGCGTTGCCCTGCTTGGTCGCGATCTCGGCATCTCCTCGATGTTGCTGGTGGTGCCGGCCGGCGTGCTGATCGGGTTCGCGCTGGCGCTGCTGATTGGTGGCTTTCTGCTGCTTGGACGCAATCCGTCGAGCGTCATCTTCGTCTCGCTCGGGACGTTGACCGCATCCTATGCGTTCGATCGGCTGGCGCGCGGCTGGTACTATCTCGGCGGCCAGAACGGCATCCCGTCGATCCCGCAGATGACGATCGGCAGTTACGAACTGGGCGAGGGCCCCGCTTTCTATTATCTCGCACTGGCGATCTTGTTCGCGGTGTATCTCGGTTGCCGCTTTCTGGTGCGGTCACAGTTCGGGCTGGCGTTGGCCGGCCTGCGGGAGAACGAGCAGCGGATCGCCTTCTTCGGCTACAAGGTGCAGCATCTCAAGGCGATCGTGTTCTCGCTCGGTGGAGCGATCGCGGGGCTAGCCGGCAGCCTCTACGCCTTCCACGAGGGATTCGTCTGGCCCAACATGCTCGGCGTGGTGATGTCGACCCAGGTGGTGTTGTACGTACTGTTCGGCGGCTCCGGCACGCTGATCGGCGCGGTGATCGGCACCGTGGTGATCGAGATCGTGTCGTTCTGGCTGTCGAATTCCTACCAGGACATCTGGCCGATCATTCTCGGCGCGTTGATGTTGCTGGTAATCCTGTTCCGTCCCGCCGGACTGATCAGCATGGTCGTCGGCCACAGCGAGCGGATCGGCAGCTTCGGCCGGCCGCCGAAGCCGGGCCATAAGGAGCGCGGCCATGGCCCTGCTTGAAGCGCGCGGTATGAGAAAGGTGTTCGGCAAGCTCACCGCGCTGAACGGGGCCGAACTGACGGTGCAGCCGAACGAGTTTCACGGTCTGATTGGTCCGAACGGTTCCGGCAAGAGTACGATGATGAAGTGCATCGCCGGCGCCGAAGTGCCAACCGAGGGCCGCGTCGTGTTCGGCGACGCCGACATCACGTCGGCCTCGCCCGCCGAGCGCGCCCGCGCCGGCATGAGTCTGAAATTCCAAATCACCTCAGTGCTGCCGGCGTTGACGCTGTACGACAACGTCCTGCTGGCGCTGCAGGGCCAGACCGCGCTCGGCAGACTGATGTTCTCGCGCACCCGCGGGCTGCTGCACGACAAGGTGATGGCCATGCTGGAGCAGTTCCGGCTGGTTGATCGCGCCTGCGAGCATGCCTCTGCGCTGTCGCACGGCCAGCAGCAATGGCTGGAGATCGCCATGGCGCTCGCGCCGGACCCGAAACTGCTGCTGCTCGACGAGCCCACCGGCGGCATGAGCCTGGAAGAGCGCCGCGTCACCGGTGAGCTGCTGGCGCCGATCAAATCGCGCTGCTCTCTGGTGATCGTCGAGCACGATCTCGATTTCATCCGCGACATCTGCGATCGCCTCACCGTGCTGGATCAAGGCGCTGTCCTCGATACCGGAACTGTCGAGCAGATTCAGGCGAGCCCGAAGGTCCAGGAGGTCTATCTCCGCCGTGCTTGAGGATCATTATCTCGACATTCGCGATCTCGATGCCGGCTACGGCCGCAGTCAGGTGCTGTTCGGCGTGTCGTTGACAGCGCCGTGGCGCGGTGGCGTTGCCATTCTGGGCCGCAACGGCGCCGGCAAGACCACGTTGATGAAGGCGATCATGGGCGAATTGCCGGTCAAGCGCGGCAGCGTGTCGCTGGATTCGCGGGACGTCACCAAGCTGCCGACCGAGCAGCGGGTGCGCGCCGGCTTCGGCTATGTGCCGCAAGACCACCCGGTGTTTGCGCGGCTGACGATCCGCGACAATCTTGCGGTCGGGGCGCTGACGAATAAAGACAGCCGCGCGGTCGACCGTGTGCTGGAGATGTTTCCCAAGCTCGGTCAGCGGCTTGACCAAATCGCCGGCACGTTGTCGGGCGGCGAGCGCAAGATGCTGGCGATCGGCCGTGCGATGCTGTCGGAGCCAAGCGTGCTGCTGCTCGACGAGCCGACCGAGGGGGTATGGATCGGGGTGATCGAAGAGATCACTGATCGGTTGATCGCGTTGGCAAAAGAGATTGCCGTGGTGATCGTCGAGCAGCATCTCGACCTCGCCCTGCGCGTTGCCGACCACGCCTTCGTGCTCGATCGCGGACGCGTCGCTCTCACCGGCACAGCCGATGAAGTCCGCAACGATCCGCGGCTGCTGCAATATCTGGCGCCGTAGCTGCGCTGAGATCTTCTCCGTCATTGCGAGCTGAAGGCGAAGCAATCCAGACATTGTGCACTGAGCTGGATTGCTTCGTCGGCTTCGCCTCCTCGCAATGACGGGAGAGGGCGGTAGTCGGTCAGGCCTCGGACGGAAGGTCGACGAATTTCGAAATCAGCCGCAGCACCTCGTCCGGTCGGTCGTGCTGGAGCCAGTGGCCGGCGTCGGAGACGATCTCGGCGCGAACGTCTTTGAAGCTGCGCGAAGCCTCGGCCGCCTGGGCCGGGTCGATAAAGCTCTCACCGGCAAACAGCAGCAGCGTCCGGCAAGTGATCCGCGCCCACAGCTCGGCGTATTCCTGCGGCGCGAGTCGGTGCGGCGCCGTCACCCGTTGATACGGGTCGAATTTCCACGAATAGCTGCCGTCGTCGTTGCGGCGCGTCCCATAGGCGGCGAGATGCAACGCCAGCTCCGGCGTCAGCCGCTTGTTGTGAGCGCGCATCTGCCCAGCGGCGTCGGCGATCGTTGCGTAGCGGCGCGGCTCACGGCCTTCCAGCCGCTCCAGCTGCCCGAGCCATTTGATCATCCGCTCGTGGACCGCAGCCATCTTCGCGTCAGGTCGGATCGTGACGCCGTCGAGCACCACGAGCTTATTCACCTTCTCCGGAAACGTGCCCGCATACAGCATCGCGATCATGCCGCCCATCGAATGACCGATCACGGTCGCGGGCGGAGCATCGGCCAGCGGTGGCAGGCGGGTCAGGTCATAGACGTATTCCGGCAGCGCATAGCTGCCGCCGCGCGCCCAGTCAGAATCGCCGTGGCCCCGCAAATCCGGCGCGATCACGTGAAAGTGCGGCTGTAGCGCGCGGGCGAGGCCATCCCAGCTTCGGCCGTGGTCCTTGCCGCCATGAATCAGCAGCAGTGGCGGCGCGGCGGCGTTGCCCCAGTCCCAATAGTGCAGGCGCAGGCCGTGGGATTGAAAGAAGTGACTTTGTGGTTGTTGCATTGTTGTTTTTCGAGCGTTTCCACGGCTGCAATAGCCCGAGCCGGTGACCGCTTCAATGCCCTGCCGGCTGGCAACGCCCCATGGGGGATCCTCATCGGCACAAGCCGACGGGCTGACAATTTGTTGCAACACGGGTATGGAGGGGCTTCGAATATCGCTGCGTGGAGAGCGCGCGTTCGACGTCGCAGACCTCGTGCATGCGTCTTCAGCGTCCATCATGAATTGAGCGGAGATCCCTTGATGGCTGCGGCCAGCGGAGCCCGAAAGACCTCTCCGGCGCTGAGGCGTGTCGATACCCGCGAGCTACGCGAAAATGCCGTGGTGGCGGCCGAGTTTCTGAAGACGCTGTCGAACGTGTCGCGGCTGATCATGCTGTGTCAGCTCGCCGAAGGCGAGAAGTCGGTGTCGGAACTTACCGAGCTGCTCGATGAACGGCAGCCGACGGTGTCGCAGCAGCTCGCGCGGCTGCGCAGCGAAAAGCTGGTGCAGGCACGGCGCGAGGGGCAGCAGGTGTTCTATTCGCTGGCCAGCGAAGAGGTCCGCAGCCTGATCCTGGCGTTGCATGCCACCTTCTGTCGCAAGGATCGCGATAAGGACAGACCCGCGGCAGCCTCGCGCGCGAAGCCCGCGACAGCGCCACGCCGTCAGCGCCAAAGCGTCGACGCCTGAACGGCGCGCTGGTTCAGTCAGCCGGCTTGCGGCCGAACAAGCGCTGAAACAGGCTCGGCGGTTTCGGGCCCTGCACGGTGGGAAAGCCGGCCTTGCGCCACGCCAGAATGCCGCCGCCGAGCACGTAAGGCTCACAGACGCCGCTCGCCTTGGCTTCGATCTGGCCCGCATACATCCGCGTCCGTCCGCCGGAATGGCAGAAGAAGATCGCCTTGCGTCCCTGTGCCGCGCCGAGATCGCCGTGCTTGAAACCGGTCAGCGGCAGTTCGATCGCGCCGTCGATATGTTCGCGGGCAATCTCGTGACGCTCGCGCACGTCGACCAGCACCGCACGACCGTCGGTCACGAGGCGGTGGGCTTCGATCGGCGAAATCGTTTTCACGCTCATGGGCCATAGTCTCCATCTTGTCGGCTGTGTGGCGATGCAGTCGTCAGCGGAATGTCGTCAGGTAGTGACGTTCGAACAAGCGCTTCAGCCAATGAAACAGCTTCATCTTCGGTCCGACGAAGTTGAAGCGTTGATTGCGAAATACCAGCATGCCGGAGTCGAGCATGTCGACGATGCAGACCAGCTCCGGCTTGAAACGAGTGATCGGTTGCTGTCCCGATTCGATCGCGGCGATGTTGGCCGCAACCGCAATCGCCTGCAGATCGGCCTGATGCGCCTGCTTTGGCATCCAGTCCGGGCCGGGGAATGAACCGGCGTCGCCGGCGACCCAGACGTTGGGCAGCCCCTCGACCCGGCACAGCTCGTCCGCCTTGATCATGCCACCGGCCGATAGCGGCAGGTCGGTGGTCTCGAGCCAGGCCGGACCGGTCAGACCCGGCATGAACAGGATCAGGTCGGCGTCGATCTCGCCGCCGTCGAGCACCACTTTGCGTTCTTCGAACCGCAGGATCTTGCGGCCGAGTCGGGTCGCGATGCCGCGGTTTTTCATTTCCTGCAGCAGGCCGTCGACTGCGCGCTCGCCGAGCCGCGCGCCGGGGCGCGGCGCGGGGCTGAAGAACACGATCTCGAAGCCCGGCCGCTTTCCTTGCCGGCGCAGCAGCGCATCGATGATGAACAGGAACTCGAACATCGGCCCGCCACGCATCGCGCCGGGCTCGTTCGGATTGGTGGCGAAGCCGACCGCGATGGTGCCGCCCTTCAGCGCGTCGAGCCGACGTCCGATCTCTTCGCCGATTTTGATGCCTTCGCACGGGATCAGCGCGTGTTGGATACCCGGCAATTTGCGGATGAAGCGGCCGCCGGTCGCGATGATCAGATGATCATTACCGAGTTCGCCGCGGTCGGTGACGACCATGCGGCCACCGTCCTTTAGGCCTGTGGCGGAGGCTTCGACGAAATCGATCCGGTGTTTGGTCAAGAAACTGTCGAGCGGCACTTTCAGCCGTTCTGCTTGACGGAGGCCGGCGGGAATCCAGATCGAGCTCGGCAGGAAGTGCAACTCCCGTCGCGGCGAGATCATCTTGATTGTGGCGTCGATGTTATGCTTGCGCAGCTCGCGGGCGGCGGTGAGGCCGGCAAAGCCCGAGCCGATGATGGTGATGTTGCGCATCCTCGCGTATCCTCGTTGGCGCGCGCCGTGTCGCCTCCGGGCGATGCGTCGCATGCTATGACCCGGCGGTCTGTGACGATGTCACCGCGGCAGCGCGGCCGATCGGGCATCAAGGAAGCGGGCATTGCGAAGGCGCGCGTGCCGCCGCCAAGCTGGCGCAGCAGTGCAGCGTGTTGGAAGGAGAACCGGCATCATGGCATCCGAACATTTCGACATGTGGGAGAGCCGTTTTTCCGCCGACGGCTATCTGTTCGGCACTGCGCCGAACGCCTTTCTGGCGTCGTGCCGTGATCTGCTGCCGAAGCAGGGACGCGCGCTGGCGATCGCTGATGGTGAGGGGCGCAACGGCGTATTCCTGGCCGAATGCGGGCTTTCCGTATTGTCGGTCGATTTCTCGCCGACCGCGCAGGCCAAGGCGCACAAGCTCGCAGCCGAGCGCGGCGTCACGATCGAAACCCGAACCGTCGATCTCTTGAGCTGGCAGTGGCCGAACGGATTCGACCTGATCGCCGGCATCTTCTTTCAGTTCGTCGAACCGGAGCAGCGCCCGCAGATCTTTCAACAGATCCGCGACGCGCTGAAACCTGGAGGGCTCTTACTGATCGAAGGCTATCGCCCGAAGCAGCTCGTCTACAAGACCGGCGGTCCGAGCCGCGCCGAAAACCTCTACACCCGCGAACTGCTGGAGCAGGCGTTCGGCGATTTCGACAATCTCAACATTCGCGAGCACGATAGCGAGATCGTCGAAGGCGCCGGTCACGCTGGATTATCTGCGCTGATCGATCTGATCGGATGGAAGCCGAAGTAACCGGCGTCTAATCGTCCATCGCGCAGCCGTCGAACACGCGCGGTGCGCCGGTCTGCAGCCCGAGCCAGGCGTGAACGGTGGCCTGATCGAAGCCGACTTCGCGGCGGTCGCCCGATTGCATCAGCGGGCGGCGGATCAGCAGCGGATCCTCGATCATCAGAGCGAGTGCCGCCTCCTCGCCGAGCGCGGCGAAATCGATCGCGCCGGCTTTCACTTTTGGCGACGACTGGTTGAACCAGGCGATGAGCGGCTTGTTGCCGAAGAACGGCCGCAGCGTCTCTCGCGTCCACGGCTCGGCCAGCAGGTTGCGCACCTCGAGCTCGTGACCGGATGCGGTGAGCAGCGCCTTCTGCCGCGCGTTGCCGACGCAGCCGGGCTTCTCGTAGAACACGACTTTGGCCATCGCCGAGGGCTCCTTCAACAGATCGTCTTGTGCGCGCGCTCATCAGCGTTCGTGCCGCAGGCCGATGGCTCTGCCAGTCGGGCTGCGAGGCCGGCCCACCACGTCTCGATCGCCGCGCGGCTGCACGGCAGCTCCGCGCCCTCGTCGCCGATGAACTCGCGCCACGCGTCGGCGCATTTCTCGGGCACCGCGGTGAGGAGCGGCCGTCCGGCGACGATCGCCTCGGCGAATTCGTTGCGAAGCCCCTTGCCGGTCGCTTCCTGCTTCGAGAATTTGTTGATCACCACCAGCGCGGCCCCGCTCGCGACCGCGCGCGTCACGGCTTGGGCGGACTCAGCCAGGCCGCCGGCGTCGAGCTTGCATGATCCCGCGCCGCTGCCGAGCGTCTGCGAAATTCCGATCGCCTCGCCGGTCATCAGGTCGATCAGCTGCATGTCGATCTTCTTGCCGGCCGCATCCTTGATGTTTCGCTGCACGATGCCGCCGAGCCGCTCTCCGGCCGCAAGCCGGGCGAATGCGAACTCCGCCAGCAGCGCGTCGACGTCGTCGTCGGCACGATAGATGATCGCAGCGATCCTTGGTGCCTCTGCGCTGCTGTCCGTCATCTCTGCACCCTCCAGTCGGTGTGCTCGTCGTGAGTTCAGCAAGCGCCGTGCCGGTTATTTGGCCGGCGTGTTCGCTTGCTATGCGATTGATTTGTCGATCGTTTCGCTCCGGCGAGCCAGCTGGGAGCTTTGGTCGCAAACCTGACAGCGTTGTATAGTCATGGACATAACGATCCGAAGCGGAGATGTTGCGCCGGAACTGCCGTGCGTCAAATGCGCCGAACGACGATCATCGGGGACCTGCCGTATGCCTGCCGCCACCACTGCCGAACTGGAGCGCCTGCTCGACGACGATGTGCCCTGCGGCGACCTGACGACCGAGGCACTGGGCATCGGTGCGGCGTCCGGGGTGATGCAGTTCATCGCCCGCGATCCGATGGTGCTGGCGCTCGCCGAAGATGCCGCCGCGATCATCCGGCTGTGCGGCTGCGAGGTTGAACTCTCTGCTTCGTCCGGCAGTCGGCTCGCGGCGGGCACGCCGATCCTGATCGCCCGCGGCAGCGCCTCGGGCCTGCTGCGCAGCTGGAAGGTGGCGCAGACGCTGATCGAGATCTGGTCCGGCGTCGCCACCACTGCGCGCGACATCGTCGATGCGGCCCGCGCGGTGTCGCCGACGATCGCGGTCGCCTGCACCCGCAAGAACACGCCGGGCACCAAGCGGTTCGCGGTCGCCGCCGTGAAAGCCGGCGGCGCCACCATGCACCGGCTCGGCCTGTCGGAAACCGTGCTGGTGTTCGGCGAGCACCGCGTTTTTCTCGATGAGCCGTTGGCTGCGACAGTGGCGCGGCTGCGCGCCACGCTTTCCGAAAAGAAACTGATTACCGAAGTGGCGTCGATCGACGCGGCCCTCGCCGCGGCCGAGGCCGGCTTCGACGTACTGCAGCTGGAAAAGTTCGCTCCCGCGGATGTCGCGACTTTGATCCAGCAACTCGCCGCGCGACCGTCGCGCCCGGTGGTCGCGGTTGCCGGCGGCGTCAACGCCGGCAACGCTGCGGCCTATGCCGAGGCCGGCGCTGCGGTACTGGTGACGTCGGCGCCGTACACAGCAAAACCGCGCGATGTGCAGGTGCGGATCACGCCGGCGTAATAATAATTGGCTGCAGGGTCGCGCCGTTCCACAAGCAAGGCGCGCTCCCTCTCCCGCTTGCGGGAGAGGGCTGGGGTGAGGGCCTCCCGGGCAGTGAGTTTGCCACTCGCGGAGAGGAGTGCCCTCACCCGCCGCGCTTCGCGCGTAACCTCTCCCGCAAGCGGGAGAGGTTACGCTGCCGCTGGGGCGAGAGTGTGCTAACTCCGCGCATGACGGTCCCTATTTACGCGAGGCCTTGATCTTTCAATTCGTGGACTACGACCTCGCGTAACTCGCTGCCCGGGCCGCGATTGTCTCGCGCAGCACCGTTTTCTGGATCTTGCCGTTGGCGTTGCGAGGCAGGGGTGTGGTGCGAATGATGATGCTCTCGGGGACTTTGTAATCCGACATCCGCGCCGCGCAGTAGGCGGCGACGTCGCGTTCGTTCAGGCTGGCGCCTTCGCTCGTCACCACGATGGCGTTGACGCGCTCGCCGAGTACAGGATCGGGTGTGCCGATGATCGCGGTTTCCAGCACGCCTTCGATGCCGCAGATCACGTTCTCGACTTCGGCTGAGAAGATCTTGAAGCCGCCGCGGTTGATCATGTCCTTCTTGCGGTCGAACACCCGCACGAAGCCGTCCTGGTCGATCGAGCCGATATCGCCGCTGCGCCAGTAGCCGTTCACAAACTCCTTGGCGTTGGCGTCGGGCCGCTGCCAATAGCGCGGCACCACCATCGGGCCGGCAATCAGGAGTTCGCCCGGTTGGCCGGGGGCGACTTCGTTGTCGTCGGCGTCGAGCACGCGGACGTGCGCGTAAGGGATCACTTGGCCGACGCTGTCCATGTGATCGCGCCAATACGCCTGCGGCATGATCGTGGTTGGCGAGGTGGTTTCGGTCGCCCCATAGGCGTTGCGGAGCTGCAGGTTAGGCAGTCGCTTCGCCAACATCTCGATGGTCGGCACCGGCATCGGCGCGCCGCCGAAGCAGCCGATCCGCCACGCCGACAGATCGTAATGCGCGAAGTCCGGGTGCATCACGGCAAGCGTGTAGATCGCCGGCACCAGGATCGAATAGGTGATCTGCTCGCGCGCCGCGAGCGCGAGGAAGTCGGCGGTCTTGAACGCCTGCCGCATCAGCACCACGCAGCCGCCGGCCGCGATGGTCGCGTAGGATACGCCGACGAGGCCCGTCACATGCGACAGCGGCACCGCGACCAGCCCGCGGTCGCGTTCGGTCAGCTCATGGGCGCGTGCGAACGCGTAGGATGAGTGCAGGATGCTGAGATGTGTCAGCTCGGCGCCCTTCGGCTTGCCGGTGGTGCCCGAGGTGTAGAGGATCACCGCGGTATCGTCTTCGTGCATCTCCGCCAGCGGCGCGTTCGTCGGATCGGCGGCGAGCAGATCCTCGAACGGTCGCGCATGCTCGGTGCTGCCGTGCGCGACGAAGCGATGTGCGAGCTGCGGCGCGTCGGCGGCAGACGGGATCTCGCCCGCCAGCTCGGCCTCGAACACCACGACCTTGGCGCCGCTGTTGTTCAGCAGGAATTCGAGCTCGGCGCGGCGCTGCCGGATGCCGATCGGGACCACCAGCACGCCGAGCCGGTTGCAGGCGAGCGTCACCGCCAGGAACTCCCAGCAATTGCCGAGGAACAGCGCGACGCGGTCGCCCTTGCCGATGCCGAGTGAGGACAGCGACACCGCGATCTTGCGCACCAGTAGATCGAGTTCGCGATAGCTGAGCGCGCGGTCATCGACAATCGCGGGACGGTCGCCGAATCGGGCGACCAGATCGTCGAACATGGCTGCCAGATGGGCGGGGCGCTCGGAGAAGCACAGCATCGACCGGCCGTCGTAGTGAGTCTCGCGGCGCAGTGCGCCACCGATGCCGGCCTCGGGCCAGAACGTCATGGGTGTTCCCTCGTTGATCGTTGGGACGCCGCGGTTACCTCCGCGATCGTCCAGCGGCTGTTTGCAGCGCCAGCGCAATTCTATCCCGGCTCCGCCGTGAACCGCCAGCCGGTGCTTCGGTGTGTCATCTCGCGGAAATTATTCGCCTTCCGCGATGGGCTGACACAGCGGCGTCAGCATTGCCACCTAGGATAGCAATTTGCGACGGCGGGAACCGCCGCAAGTCGATATCAGGGAAGAAGCGATGAGACTCTCCGACGTGGAATGTGAATGCGGCGCGCTGTACCGCTGCGCCGAATCCGAAACGCTCGACGGTGAACCTGGTAATCTGCATTGCGCCAATTGCGGCCGGATCGTCGAGGCGTGGCAGACCCGCAGCAAGCGCGTGTATCGCTGCGTGCTGACGCCGGACCGCAGCTATCCGGTGGTGCCGCCGCCGCCCGCGCCGTAAGCGCCTGTTCGCAGGCGCGTTTGATTTTTCGAAGCGGCGCGACACGTCGTGCCTCGCTTGAAGGACGCTTGATCCTATATGGTGGAGGTCGATTTCCCGACGACGAAGGGCGATAAGTTGCGAACTCCGGTGCTGGCAGCAGGCGGAATCGTGTTGCGGCGCGGCAAAGATCCGCTGTTCGCGGTCGTCCGGATGCGCAAGCGCAACGATTGGGTACTGCCCAAGGGCAAGCTCGACCACGGCGAGACCCCGCGCCAGGCCGCCGAGCGCGAAGTGCTGGAAGAGACCGGCCACGTCGTCGTGGTCCACGAGTTCATCGGCACGCTCGCTTATGATTCCGGCGGCCGCTCCAAGGTGGTGCATTTCTGGCGGATGGAAGCCGAGCCACGGCAGACCCTGCCGCTGATGAAGGACATCCGCGCGGTCGATTGGCTGCCGCTCGACGAAGCCCTGCAGCGGCTGTCTCGTAGCTACGAGCAGGCATTTCTGACCGAGATCGGGCCGCTGGTGCTGAAATCCGCCGGCCACTTCGTATCTGCAACTCCGACAGCGCCGCCGCCACCGCGCTGCCCGACCAGCCCGTTGCCGACCGGAGACGAGATCATCACCGACCTTGCCGAAGCTCCGTCTTTGGCGCTCGAACAGCCTTCGGACGCCATCGAACCCGGGCCGCCGCTGTCGATGCTGCAACGACTGCGGCGATGGCTGCGAGGGACGACGCGCTCCTGATCGCTCTGTTTCGCGGCGGTCTTCCGCTGTCCGGATTCTCCTGACATTTGACGCACGTCAAATAACCCCTCCTGCCGCCGCCTATCGTTCGCGAAATTTGGCCGTACGGCCACAGGCAGGAAACGTCATCAGGGGATGCCATGAGTGAGGCATTGGCGGCTGGCGCCGGACGCGCCAAGCGCGAGATTTTCGGGACCCCGATCTTCGGTCCCGAGTCGGCGCAGAAGGGCTACGCTCTCAACAAGATGTGCTTCTCGTTCAACGACGCCGGCGCGCGCGCCGCGTTCGTCAAGGACGAGGCTGCGTATTGTGCGCGCTACGGTCTCACCGCGGCGCAGACCGAAGCGATCCTCAAGCGCGATCTGCTCAAGCTGCTCGACGAGGGCGGCAACGCCTACTACCTCGCCAAGTTTGCCGGCATCCTCGGCCTCAACATGCAGGACATCGGTGCGCTGCAGACCGGGATGACAGTCGAGCAGTTCAAGGCGAAGCTGCTGGCGGCGCGGGACAATTGAGAGGGGATTGCTGACATGGCGACGATCATCGGCGGCCTGGCCGCTTCGCACGTCCCGGCGATCGGCGGGGCGATGGCCAAGGGCCTGCAGAAGGACCCGTATTGGGCGCCGTTCTTCGACGGCTTCGATGCGCCGTGCCGCTGGCTGCAGGCGGTAAGGCCCGATGCCGCGGTGGTGATCTACAACGATCACGGACTGAATTTTTTCCTCGACAAGATGCCGACCTTCGCGGTCGGTGCCGCGCCGGAATATCGCAACGACGACGAGGGCTGGGGCATCCCGGTGATGGCGCCGTTCAAGGGCGACACCAAACTGTCGTGGCACATCATCGAGACGCTGGTGGAGTCCGAGTTCGACCCCGTCACCTGCCAGGAGATGCTGGTCGATCACGCCTACAGCCTGCCGATGGAGCTGTTCCTGCGCGGCCGCGCCCATGACATTCCGACCGTGCCGGTGGTGGTCAACACCGTGCAGCATCCGCTGCCGTCGCTGCGCCGCTGCTTCAAGCTCGGCCAGGCGATCGGCCGCGCCATCGAGAGCTATCCGGAAGACCTGAAAGTGGTGGTGATCGGCACCGGCGGGCTGTCGCATCAGCTCGAAGGCCAGCGCGCCGGCTTCATCAACACCGCGTTCGACAAGCGCTGCATGGATGCGATGACCGGCGATATCGAGGGACTGCTCGGTATCGACCCGCACGAACTGGTCGAGCTCGCCGGTAGCCAGGGCGTCGAGGTGATGAACTGGGTCGCGATGCGCGGCGCGCTGACCGGCGACGTCCGCGAGCTGCATCGCAACTATCACCTGCCGATCTCCAACACCGCGTCGGGCATCATGCTGATCGAGAACCGGCCGAGGCTGGCGCAGGCGGCGTAGGTAGTTACGCGAGACAAGGCGCTGCTCCGCCCGTGCCGCGGAGGATCTTCCGAGATACTCCGGCTTCGCCGGGGCTCCTCAGGATGAGAGAATTGGCGCAAGTAGCTGGTTCGGTTCGTCAGTACGTTCCCCGTCATTGCGAGGAGCGCAGCGACGAAGCAATCCAGCTCGGTGTACGATCCTGGATTGCTTCGCTCGCAATGACGATGAATAACGCGGCGCCTACGCCTCTTCGCTCATCGCACGTCGATAGTCGCGCGGGCTATGGCCAGTGCGGCGTTTGAAGAAGCGGCAGAAATAGGCGGGGTCTTCGAAGCCGAGTTCGAACGAGAGCTTGGAGATCGGCGCAGCTATATAAGTCAGCCGGCGGCAGGCTTCGCGGGTGAGACGGGCATGGACGACGTCGAGCGCGTTCTGGCCGGTTTCGGCTTTCGCCAGGCGGTTGAGACGCTCCGGCGTCATACCGAGCGCGTCGGCGTAGCGTGCGATCGGCCAGTGCTCGCAATGATGCGCTTCCACCAGCAGCAGGAAGCGGGTGAATTGATCGCCGCTGCGCGCCGCATAGCGTGCCTGCCGCTCGCTCTGCTGCGCCAGCCGCCAGACGATGGCGCGGCCAAGCCACAACGGCACTGGCGAATTGCCGGCATCCGGCGAGGCGAACTCGTCGGCAAGCTCGGCGAATAATCTGTCGATCCGCATCGTGGCCGCCCCGTCAGGCTCGAATTCCAGGATGCGGGCTGCAGCAAACAGGTCGCGCAGCGCCTGGCCGGTCGCCGGCACGTCGCCCTCGATCATCGCATGCGGATTGAAGGTGAAGACTTGACCTTCGGTGTGCGGCGAGAACTTGAAGCCGTGAACGACGCCGGGCGGCACGATCACCGCGACCGGACCATCGCGTTGCACGCGCTGCTCATCGAGCGCGATTGTCGCTGTTCCAAAGCCAATCCAGAGGATCTGATGCAGGCTGCGGTGGGCGTGGACGTCGATCTCCCACTGATACAATCGGCTGCGCGATTGAATCGCTTCGACATGCAGCATGTCGACCGGCGCGGCGGGCGTCTCGCCGTACAGCGCGAAGATCGGAATTGCTGCTTTGCGGCGTGAACGGGCCATCGGCGCAGCTAAGACCGAACGTCGGAAAAGTGCAAGTTTTTGTCACCGCGGCGTCTCACAGTGCGAGGTGGTGCCAACTACACTCCGACGATCGCCGCAACTAATAGACAAACAAACGAGCCGGGCGGCCTTAACAAGAGAGGAAATCAGCTCATGTTCAGCTTCGATCCTTATTCGCCCGTTGTCGATGCCGATCCGTTCCCGCTCTACAAGACGCTGCGTGACGAGCATCCGGTGTACTGGAGCGAGCCTGCGCAAATGTGGATTCTGTCGCGCTATCTCGACGTCGCCGGCGCAGGCAGCAACTGGCAGGTGTTCTCCTCGGCCAAGGGCAACCTGATGACTGAGCTGCCGAACCGGGCCGGCGCCACGCTCGGCACCACCGATCCGCCGCGTCACGACCGGCTGCGCGGACTGGTGCAGCACGCCTTCATGAAGCGCAATCTCGAGGCGCTGGCCGAGCCGATGCGGGAGATCGCCCGCGGCGCCGCCGAGGCGCTGCGCGGCCGCGACCAATTCGATTTCATCAGCGACTTTTCGTCCAAGTTCACCGTGCGGGTGCTGTTCGCGGCGCTCGGCCTGCCGATGGGCGATGAGCAGACCGTGCGCGACAAGGCGGTGCTGATGGTGCAGAGCGATCCGGTCACCCGCGCCAAGGGGCCGGAGCATCTCGCTGCCTACGCCTGGATGCAGGACTACGCGTCGAGCGTGATCGCGCAGCGCCGGGCCGAGCCGAAGAACGATCTGATTTCGCATTTCAGCATGGCGGAGATCGATGGCGACCGGCTCGACGAGCGGGAGGTGCTGCTCACCACCACGACGCTGATCATGGCGGGCATCGAGTCGCTCGGCGGCTTCATGAGCATGCTGGCGCTGAACCTTGCTGATTTCGCCGATGCGCGCCGCGCGGTGGTGGCCGATCCGACGCTGCTGCCGGATGCGGTCGAGGAGTCGCTGCGCTACAACACCTCGGCGCAGCGATTCAAACGCTGCCTGCAGAGCGACCTGACGTTGCACGGCGTCACCATGAAGGCGGGCGACTTCGTCTGTCTGGCCTATGGCTCGGCCAATCGCGATGAACGGCAGTTTCCGAATCCAGACGTCTACGACATCACGCGCAAGCCGAAAGGCCACCTCGGCTTTGGCGGCGGCGTCCATGCCTGCCTCGGCTCGGCGATCGCCCGGATGGCAATCAAGATCGCATTCGATGAGTTCCACAAGGTGGTGCCGGACTATACGCGCACCGAACAGCAGCTGAACTGGATGCCGTCGTCGACCTTCCGCAGTCCGCTGCGGCTCGCGTTTGCAGTCGAGCAGGCCGCTGCGCGGTCCGCCGCCTGACGATCAGCGCTCCTCGGCCTCGCTCAGGGCGAGGCCGGTGAGTGCGGCGACGACCGCAAAGCCGGTCGCCGAGGTCAGGGCGAAATCGAACAGCCGAAACGCCGGCAGGCCCAGCAGCGCCGGCGTTACGCCGAAGTTCGGGGACCGCGTCGCGACGAACGCAAAGCCGAGCCCGATCGCGGCGCCCATCATCGCGTGGCTGGCGATCGCCGTCAGCCGCGATAGCGTGCGTGCCTTGGGGCCTGGCCTCTTGATCCTGGCCTGGGGCGCTCGAACTGAAGGCTTCTTTCCACGCATGGCGGTCACCCTCGCTTGCTGAGGCGCCAACGCGGCTTGTGGTACGCCGTTCCTAAGCAGGGTCCATTGCCCCGTCAGTGTCCGGAGCGGGACCGCAGCGGCTCAACTGACCGGATTGCGACGGGGTTCGACGATCTCGAACATCCGTGGAAACTCGTCCATCAGCCCCATCAGTTCGGCGAGCTTCATCGGATTGCCGCTGACCTTGATCTTGCCCGCCATCACCGCCTCGGGAAACGAGGTCTGCTTGGCGATCACCTCGTCGAGCAGGCTGCGCGGCAGCACGAAGCCGGCGTCGGCCGCGGGGGATTGCGTGCCGGCCACGTAGGTCAGGGCGCAGTTCTCCAGCGTCAGCACCCAGGTTTCGCCGGTGTCGGTGAACTGCCAGTTCAGCACGATGGTCTTGCCCTCGGCCTTTGGTCCGTTGAGCCGGACGCCGAGCACGTCCCAGATTTGCGAGGTCTTCAGCGCCGACAGCGTCTCGCGCGGCATTCCGGGGCGCGCCGGCATTTTCGGCATGCCGTGGCGCAGCTCCTGGGCGCCGAACAGATAGGCGTTGCGCCAGGTCGAGCTCTCGGACTGGTAGCCGAGCTGTTCGAACGTATCGGCCAGCAGCAACCGGCCGTCTTGATTGTCGGGATCGGCGAACACCAGATGGCTAAGCACCTGCGCCACGAAGCGGAATTCACCCCGCTCGAAATCCGCGCGCGCCTTCGCCAGCAGAACGTCGGCGCCGCCCAGGTACTCGACGTACTTCTTGCCGGCGTCGACCGGCGGCAGCGGATCGAGATTGGCCGGATTGGCGTCGTACCAGCCGAGATACTTCTGATAGATCGCCTTCACGTTATGACGGATGTGGCCGTAATAGCCGCGCGCGTGCCAGGCGCCATTGAGGCTCTTCGGCAGGCGGATGTTTTCGGCAATCTCGGTAGCGTTGAGGCCGTGGTTCATCAGCCGCAGCGTCTGGTCGTGGGCGAATTTGTAGATGTCGCGCTGCTGCCGGATCATCAGGTCGATCCGTTCGGCTCCCCACACCGGCCAATGGTGCTGCCCGCACATCACCTCGGCCTTGCCGCCCCAGAGCTGAAGGGCCTCGCCGAGATAGCCCGACCACGCCAGCGCATCGCGCACGTCGGCGCCGCGGAACGGCAGCAGATTGTGGAAGTTGTGGGTGCAGTTCTCGGCGAGGTTGAGCAGGCTGTAGCGCGGAACGAAGAAGTGCATCTCCGCTGGCGCTTCGGAATTCGGCGCCATCTGGAATTCGAAGTCGACGCCGTCGATGCGGCGGGTGTCGCCGGTCGCCTTGATCAGGTCGGTCGGGCGCAGCAGCGCCGCGGTGCCGGCAGCCATCGTCTTGCCGAGGCCGCAATCGACATGGCCGCGTGGTCCCTTGGCGAGCAGTGGTCCGAACTGATACTGCGCGCGCCGCAGCATCGCCGGCCCCGCAATGATGTTCTCGGAGACGGCGTGCTCCATGAACAAATCAGGCGCAATGATCGGTATCCGTCCGCTCGCGATTGCATCCTCGTCGAGCACGCCGCGCGCGCCGCCCCAATGATCGGCATGGGTGTGGGTGAAGATCACCGCCACCACCGGCCTGTCGCCGCGGTGGCGGACATAGAGCTGCATCGCCGCGCGGGCGCCTTCGATCGAGGTCAGCGTGTCGACCACGATCACGCCGTTGTCGCTCTCGATCAGCGTCATATTGGCGATGTCGAAGCCGCGGACCTGGTACACGCCCGGCACGACCTCGAACAGGCCGTGCCGCATGTTCAGTCGCGATTGCCGCCATAGGCTCGGATCGACGGTTGCCGGGGCGACCTCGTCCTGCAGGAAACGATAGGGTTCGAGACTCCATACCACACGGCCTTGCGCCGAACTGATCGCGGCGTGGTCGATGCTGCCGAGAAAGCCCCGCGCGGCATCGTCGAAGTCACTGGTGTCGGAGAACGGCAATTCGTCCAGCACCGTCTTATGACGCGCGAGGACCGAAGCGGAGGCATCTTTCGGCTCAATTGCCTCGTTGGCGACTGTGACGGTCTCGCTCATCGTCGGTCTCCTCCCTGCCTTCGTCGTCTGTCGCGACGGTGGCATCTCAGCCGATGCAGAAACGGATTGCAATCGCAGGTCCGTACCTTACGATTAGTTCATGAAACGATAAATGCCGCCGAAGCGGTGCACCAATCAGGGAGGGGTTCATGGGACTAATCAGTGGCACCGCAAGGCCATCCATACCCGCGCGGCGGAAATTGGCGGGGCGCGTTTTGCATTGCGGGACGCCTGTGGCGGTGGTCCGGACAAAGGTTGCCCGATGAGTCTCAACGTCGATCTGTTCTGGTCGTTTCGGAGTCCCTACAGCTATCTATCATTGCCCAAGGCGGTGAAGCTGATCGAGCAATACGACTTCGTCATCAACGCGCGACCGGTGTATCCGCTCGCGGTGCGCGATTCGACGTTCTTCAAGCGTACCGATCCGAGGTTCGCGCGCTACGTCGTGCTCGACAGTTTTCGTGTCGCGCAGAAGGAGGGAATTCCGTTTCGCTTCCCGCGGCCAGATCCGATCGTGCAGAACATGCAGACGCTCGAAGTTGCAGCCGAGCAGCCCTACATCACCCGCCTGACGCGCCTCGGCGCCGCCGCCCAGCTTGCCGGCCGCGGCCTGCCGTTCATCCGCGAGGTCAGCTCCGTGCTGTATGGCGGCGTGGTCGACAACTGGCACGAAAGTGATCATCTGGCCAAAGCCGCCGAGCGCGCCGGGCTCGATCTGGCGCAGCTCGAGGCTGGGATCGCAGCCGATCCCGACCGATACGATGAGACTGTCCGCAGCAACGAGCGCGACCACGCCGCGTCCGGCCACTGGGGCGTGCCGACCTTCGTGTTCAAGGGCGAGCCGTTCTTCGGTCAAGACCGGCTGGATCTGTTGCTGTGGCGTCTGCAGCAGCACGGGCTGAAGGAGCGGAGCTGATCCGTCAATTCGGAGCGCGGGTGTCCGCGAGGGCGATATGCGCCGATGCGGTTTGCCGGGGCCGATATTCCTCTGTACAGCGGGAGCACCGCCGGTCGCGCGGTGATCCTCCATCAGTTCGAGTCCGTTCGTTGTCGATCATCTTCGATCCCTGGTTCTACGCCGTTGCAATTCCCGCGGTGTTTCTGCTCGGCCTCGCAAAAGGCGGCTTTTCCGGCGTCGGCATTGCGGCGACGCCGCTGCTGGCGCTGTATCTGCCGCCGCTCGAAGCTGCCGGCCTGCTATTGCCGGTGCTGATCACCCAGGACCTGATCTCACTGTACGTGTATCGGCATCATTGGGATGCGCGCAGCCTGAAGGTGATGTTGCCTGGGGCGTTGGCCGGAATGGCGATCGCGTGGTGGACGGCCTCGATCGTGTCGGACGATGCGGTGCGGTTGATCGTCGGCGGCGTCGGGCTGGTGTTTGTGCTCAACGTCTGGCTGCGGCCGCATGCCTCGGCCGTGAAGCTGTCGGATGCGGCCGGCGTATTCTGGGGCGCGGTGTCGGGCTTCACCTCGTTCATGACGCAAGGCGGCGGCCCGCCATATCAGGTCTATATGCTGCCGAAGCTGGTGCTGGTCGGCACCACCACGATCTTCTTTGCCATCATCAATGCGCTGAAGATCGGTCCGTATTTTCTGCTCGGGCAATTCACCCCGGCCAATCTCGGCACGTCGCTGGCGCTGTTGCCGCTTGCCGCGGCCGCCAACATGGCGGGAATCTGGCTGGTGAAGCGGACGCCGACCGGGCTGTTCTACCGGATCGCCTACGCGCTGCTGTTCGTAGTGTCGGTGGCGCTGGTTTATCAGGGGCTGTCGCACCTGATCCGCGGCTGATCGCGACGCAACACGAACAACAACAAGGGAGAGAGACCGATGGCGCGGATCGACTATTGCGACGAGGCCACAGCGAGCCCGCGCACCCGCGAGGTTCTGGCCAAGAACCGCAACGCCAACATCTTCCGGATGCTGGCGCATGCGCCGAGCCATTTCGAGCAATACTGCCGGCTCGGCGGCGCGATCCGGTTCAAGGGTGAACTCGACCCGGTGCTGCGCGAGCTCGCGATCACCCGGACCGGCATCCTGTGCAACGCGCCCTATGAGGTCGCCGCCCACAAAAAGATCGGCGCCGGTGTCGGCGTCAGCGTCGCGCAGAACGCTGCGCTCGATGATTGGCGCAGTGCCGACTGCTTCGATGCCACCCAGCGCGCCGCGCTCGCCTTTACCGACGAGGTGGTGAAGCTCGATCGGCCGACCGACGCGGTGTTCGACGACATCGCCGGACGGTTGACGCCGGCTGCGCTGGTCGAACTGCAACTCGCGATCGGATTCTACATCATGACGTCGAAGTTTCTCGAAACCTTCGGGATCGACCTGCAGCCGGTCGACGACGTGGTGTAGGGCGAGGCGGGGAGGCGCAGTCTGCGCCGCCCCGGGCCGGTTCGGTCAGTTCGAGGTCGGCGGCACGAAGTGGTCGACTGCGGTTGCCGTCTCGCCGGTCTGCGGGTCCTTGATCTCGAAGGTGATGTTCATCGACTTGCTCGGCACCTGCTCGCTCGGAACCATCACCGACAGCCGCAGTTCGCGGGTCTGATCCTGGCCGACTTCGACGTCGAGCCGATCCTTGGCGTCCGGGTCGACGCCGACCGCTTGCAGCCGCGCGCCCGGCACGCCGCTCACCGACACCTGCATCACACGGGCGGTCGGGCGCTTGTTGAGCAGCCGCACGGTGTAGTCGTTGCGCACGCCGCCGTTGGACAGCGTCACGAACAGCGGATTGCGCTCGTGCAGCACGTTGATGTCGAGTGATCCCCGTGTCGCCAGCGCATACACCATCACCGCCGCGACCAGCACGATCAGCCCGGAATACAGCAGCGTGCGGGCGCGGATCGGCCGATACACCGAAGGCTTGCCGGCGAGCCGACGCTGGATGTTGATGTCGGTGTCGTAGGCGATCAGATCCGGCGGACGGCCGACCTGCTTCATCACCGTGTTGCAGGCATCGATGCACAGGCCGCACTGCACGCAGCCGAGCTGCAGGCCCTGGCGGATGTCGACGCCGGTCGGGCAGACGTTCACGCACTGGTGGCAGTCGATGCAGTCGCCGGCGGTCTCGCCATGGGCGCGCACCACTTCGGCCTTCTTCACCGACATCCGCGGTTCGCCGCGGTCGTATTTATAGGTGACGTTGAGCGCCCATTCGTCGGTCAGCGCCGCCTGGATGCGCGGCCACGGGCACATATAGATGCACACCTGCTCGCGCATGAAGCCGGCGAGGGTGTAGGTGGTGAAGGTCAGGATGCCGATCCAGACATAGGCAACCATCGGCGCCTGGAAGGTGACCAGCTCCTTCACCAGCGTCGGGGCATCGGCGAAGTACAGCACCCAGGCGCCGCCGGTCCACCACGCGATCATCAGCCAGATGAAGTGCTTGAGCGCGAGTTCGCCGACGCGGCGCACGGTCAGCCCGTGCTTGTCCTTGGTGATACGATCGCGGCGGTCGCCCTCGATCAGCCGTTCGACCGCGTAGAACAGGTCGGTCCACACCGTCTGTGGGCACAGATAGCCGCACCACAGTCGGCCGGCGAGCGCGTTCATCAGGAACAGCGCCAGCGCGGCGATGATCAACAGGCCGGTGAAGTAATACACTTCCTGCGGCCACAGCTCGATGAAGAAGAAATAGAACCGCCGCGCCGGCAGATCGATCAGCACCGCCTGATCGGGCAGGCCGGGGCCGCGGTTCCAGCGCAAGAACGGCGTGAAGTAGTAGATCGACAGCGTGATCGCCAGCAGCGCCCATTTGATCCTGCGGAAGCGGCCATGCACCGCCTGCGGATAGACTTTCTTGCGGGGCGCGTAGAGCGGCCCCTCGATATTGGTTTCTGTCATAGGGAGGGCTTTCGCTGGAGCTTCGCCCCGGAGAGGGGACGGCCGTCTCCGGGCGAAATCATGCGGGATCAATCACGCAGGATCGAGACGCTCACCGAGCGTCTCGAGGGGAGTCGCTTAGCGCATCGAGGGGCGCGCGATCTTGCGCGCGACCAGGAACGAGATCGGCATCGCGATCACGAAGCCGCAGCCGACCGCGATCGGAATCCAATGCATCGCCTGCTCGGACAGGCTCGGCACCGCTAGCACCGCGATAATCATCATGCCCGCCAGCGTCGCGCCGCCGATAATCCAAAGCAACATGGCAACCTTGATCATGATCTTCTCCTGTTGTTCTGCCGGGGCCGTCAGCCTCGCGCCCGAGCCGAGCGCAGGGTGCGCAATGGCGGGGTTCAAATGTCGGGGAAACATTTGAATATGTTCGGACGATATATTTTGGTCCCGTTCTAAGTTTGATCTGGATCAAACGATCTGTATCGGAAAACCACAGGCCGTGGAAAGGGATAAGTAACAAGACACCTTTCTGTCGCACCGGGCCGAAATGTCGCTGCGCTCTCAAAAGATATATCTTTACTTCGGGCGGAGGCGTCCCTAGGTAAGATATATCTTTCAGGAGGTCGTCATGGACGGCGTCGACAACAGCCCGCGACGATGCGGGTTTGGGATGCCCGGGTGCCGGTGGGGCCGCCGGGGCATGGGCGGTCGCGGAATGGGCGGCGGCGAGATGATGCGCGCCGGCCGGATGCTGGCGCAGGGCGACCTCAAGCTGATCGCGCTGGCGCTCATCGCCGAGCAGCCACGCCACGGCTACGACATCATCAAGATGATCGAGGAGAAGACCGCCGGTTTCTACGCCCCTAGCCCTGGCGTGGTGTATCCGACGCTCACCTTTCTTGAAGAAACCGGCCACGTCATCGCCCAGCCGGAAGGCGCCAAGAAGCTGTATTTCGTCACCGACGAGGGCCGTGAGCACCTGGCCGCCAATCGTGCGTTGGCCGATGCGGTGTTCGACCGCCTCGCCGCGTTCGGCGAGATGATGCGGCAACAGAACGGCGACAGCGGCACCGAGGGCAACGACCTGCCGCCGCTGCTGCGGGCGGCGCTCGACAACCTCAGGGAAGTCGCGATCCGCCAGATCGTCAAAGACCCGGACAACGAAGCAGAGCTTGTTGCGATCCTCGCCCGCGCCGCCGGCGAGCTTCGCAAAACGTAGGTGCGGCGCGATCCGCATCATTGGACGACGCATTCGACCGCGGGCCGGCACGGCAATCCGGCCAACGGATAACCTTCAGGAGACGAAGATGACCGCCATTACGTCTGAACAGCCGACCCGCCGCGACGTGTTGTATTTGGCGACCGGGGCCCTGGCCGCGGTCGGCACCGCCGCCGTGGTGTGGCCGTTCGTGTCTCAGCTCAATCCCGATGCCGGCACGGTTGCGGCCGGCTTCCCGCTCGAAGTCGATCTGGCGCCGATTGCGGAAGGTCAGGTCGTCAAGGTGTTCTGGCGCGGCCAGCCGATCTTCATCAGCCACCGCACGCCGAAGGAAATCCAGTCGGCGCAGTCCGCCGATTGGCAGAGCTTCCGTGATCCTGAGCCCGACTCCGCTCGCGTCAAGCCAGGTAAGGAGCAGTGGTTGGTCGTGTCGGCGATCTGCACCCACCTCGGCTGCGTGCCGACCGAGCATCAGGGCAATTACGACGGCTGGTTCTGCCAGTGCCACGGCTCGCAATACGACTCCGCCGGCCGCATCCGGCTGGGGCCGGCGCCGCGTAACCTGCCGCTGGTGCCCTACAAGTTCGCCACCGACACGCAGATCATCATCGGCGAGACCTGAGCGCAGCTCAGCCACAATCGAATTGGTCATGCGCGGGTACGACCCGCGCATCCATCGCGCGCTTTAGCGCGCCCCGAACGCTTGCGCGACGATGATGGAGTGCCGGGTCAAGCCCGGCAACGACGAGCCATTTGTCGTTCGCGCCTGCGTACACCTTCCGACGTTGCTGGAAGAAGCCCTTCTTTCTCCCATTATCTCGAAAGCCCCAATCATGCTGATCGCGATCGCCAGCCAGAATTTCCGCACCGTGACCGGCCACGCCGGCAAGACCCGCCGCTTCCTGGTGTTCGATGCGGCGCCGTGCCGCCCGCCTCAGGAGGTCGACCGGCTCGACCTGCCGAAGGAGATGTCGATCCATGAATTCAAGGAAGATGGCGAGCATCCACTCGACAAGGTGAGCGTGGTGATCGCCGGCAGCGCCGGGCCCGGCTTCCTCGCGCGGATGGCCGCGCGCGGCGTGGTCGCCATCACCACCTCCGAGACCGATCCGGTCACCGCCATCCAGAACTACCTGGCCGGGTCGCTGCCGCCGGCAGCGCCGCATGATCACGACGATGAGGAAGAAGAGGGCGGCTGCAACTGCAATTGCGGCCGGGCGGCCTGAGCGCGCCGCATCCCTTCGAGGTGCCGCATCGCTTCCAGCCGCTGCGGCGCCAAACGCAACAGCGTCATGCGCGTGCTTGACCCGCCTGCGCGGCCGTAGCCGCTTCGGCGTGGCGAAGGCCCGCGCATCCATCGCTCTTCATTGAAAACTTTGTCGCCAGAAGATGGATTGCCGGGGCGAGCCCGGCAATGACGTCTGCTGTTGGTTTCCTGTCGCCCTTACGAAAACGCGTTGCCTGCCGGACGGCCGAGCTTTTTGAACACGATCGCCGCCGGGCAGAAGCCCGTGAACGATGCCTGGATCATGTTGACCCCTGCGAATGCCGTCAGCAGCAGCCAATAGGGGCTGACCAGCCAGCCGAGTGCGAGGCTCACCAGCACGACGGTGCCGGCGAAGGCGAGCACGGTTTGATCGAGATTCATCGCATTCTTCCTCCTGTGTGACGGTCCTGCCGTCTGCGTTCGTGTTGACTATATATTCGAATAATCGTATATACGCAAATATGAAAATAACAGACGACCCGATGGTGGTTGCCGCCGACCAGGCCAGCGAGCTTCTGAAGGCGCTGTCGAACCGACATCGGCTGCTGATCATCTGTCAGTTGGTGGACGGCGAGCGCTCGGTCGGCGAACTCGCCGAGGCGCTGGATCTGCGCGACTCGACGGTGTCGCAGCATCTCGCGCTGCTGCGTCGCGACGGGCTGGTGTCGGCGCGACGCGATGCGCAGTCGATTTTCTATTCGATCGCCAGCGAACCGGCGCGCGAAGTGCTGACGACGCTGTACCGGGTGTTCTGCCCGGGGCAGGCGATCGGAATAACGGGCCGCAAACCTGCAAGGGCATGACATGGGACTGCGATGGACGATGAGCGGCGCGGTCGCCGCATTGCTGCTGGGAGCGGTGGTGGCGCATGCCGCGGCGACGCTGACCGTGGCGGAGACCAAAATCTCCGACGAGAAGGCGGTATTCGCCACCGTTGAAAGTATCAGCGTGGTGCCGGCCCGCGCGCGGATCGGCGGCACGGTGGTGGCGCTGAAGGTGCGGGAAGGCGATAGCGTCACCCGCGGCCAGGAGATCGCGACCATCGGCGACGACAAGCTGACGCTGCAGATGAATTCGCTCGATGCCCAAATCCAGGCGCTGCAGGCGCAAGCCAGCCAGGCGCAGATCGACTACGACCGCACCTCGGGCCTGGTCGAGCGCGGCACGCTGCCGCGCACCAAGCTGGACGAAGCGCGCACCGCGCTCAACGTCGCCGAGAACAATCTGCGCGCCAAGACCGCGGAGCGGTCGGTGGTGCAACAGCAGTTCAAGGAAGGCCAGGTGCTATCGCCGGACGACGGCCGCGTGTTGAAGAAGATGATCACCGTCGGCTCGGTGGTGCTGCAGGGCGATCCGATCGTCACGGTGGCGCAGCAGCACTACAAGCTGCGGCTGCGGGTGCCGGAACGGCACGCGCGCTTCCTCAAGGCCGGCGACAAGATCCGGGTCGACGGCAGCGAGTTCGGCGATCAGGTCGCCAAATTCGGCACCATCGACCTGGTGTATCCGCAGATCGAAGATGGCCGCGTCGTCGCCGACGCCACGGTCGAAGGGCTGCCGCAGTACTTCGTCGGCGACCGGCTGCGGGTGTGGATTTCCGGCGGCGAGCGCCCCGCCTTCGTGATCCCGTCGAAGTTCATCACCACCGAATTCGGTATCGACTACGTGCATCTTGGCGAACCCGGCAAGACCGTGGCGGTGCCGGTGCAGCGCGGCCGTGAGCATCCGACGCAGGAGATGCCGGACGGTCTCGAAATTCTGTCGGGCCTGCGTCCCGGTGACAGGCTGGTGCAGCCGTGAACCTCGGAATCTCAGGCCGCCTGACCAAGGCCACGATCCAGTCGCCGCTGACGCCGCTGTTCCTGCTGGCATCGCTGATCGCCGGGCTGATCGCGCTCGCGGCGATCCCGCGCGAGGAAGAGCCGCAAATTAGCGTGCCGATGGTCGACATCCGCATCAACGCCGATGGCCTGCGCGCGCCGGATGCCGTCGAGCTCGTCACCAAGCCGCTGGAAGCGATCGTCAAGGGCATCGACGGCGTCGAGCACGTCTACAGCCAGACCGAAGATGACCGCGTCATGGTCACCGCCCGCTTCCTGGTCGGGACCAAGGCCGAAGACGCGATCCTGCGCGTGCATGAGAAAATTCGCGCCAACATCGGCAGCATCCCGGTCGGCATTCCCGAGCCGCTGATCGTCGGACGAGGCATTAACGACGTGGCCGTCACGGTGCTGACGCTGTCGCCGAAGCCGGAGGCCGCGGCACGCTGGACCGATAAGGATCTGTACGAACTCGCGGACAAGCTGCGCTCCGAGCTGATGAAGGTCGACAGCATCGGCCTGACCTATATCTCCGGCGGCGGTGCGCAGCAGATCCGGGTTGAGCCCGATCCGGAGAAGTTGTCGTTGTACGGTGTGACGCTGCAGCAGCTCGTCGCCAAGGTGAAGGACGCCAATCGCTCGTTCCTCGCCGGCAACGTGCGCGACGCCGGCACGATGCGCAGCGTCTCGGCCGGTCAGACGCTGATGGGTATTCCCGACATTGGCCTGCTGCTGGTCGCGACCCGCGACAATCGTCCGGTCTATGTCAAGGACGTCGCCTCGGTGATCATCGGGCCGAATATGGCCGAGCACCGGGTGTGGAACGACGCCCGCGACGCCAGCGGCAAATGGGACCGCGTGCCGGCGGTGACGCTCGCGCTCGCCAAGCGCGCCGGCGCCAACGCGGTGGTGGTGTCGCACGACATCAAGGCGCGGCTGGCGACGCTGCAAGGCTCGCTGATTCCGAAGGATGTCGCCGTCACCATCACCCGCGACTACGGCGAGACCGCCAACGAGAAAGCCAACGAGCTGCTGTTCCACCTCGGCCTCGCCACGATTTCGATCGTCGTGCTGATCGCGATCGCGATCGGCTGGCGCGAGGCGGTCGTCACCGCGGTGGTGATCCCAACCACGATCCTGCTGACGTTGTTTGCCGCCAATCTGATGGGCTACACCATCAATCGCGTCAGCCTGTTCGCGCTGATCTTCTCGATCGGCATCCTGGTCGACGACGCGATTGTGGTCGTTGAAAACATTGCCCGGCATTGGGGGATGAAGGACGGACGGCCGCGGCTGCAGGCCACCATCGAGGCGGTGGCCGAGGTCGGCAATCCCACCGTGATCGCGACCCTGACTGTGGTGGCTGCGCTGCTGCCGATGCTGTTCGTGTCCGGGCTGATGGGGCCGTATATGGCGCCGATCCCGGCCAATGCGTCGGCCGCGATGCTGTTCTCGTTCTTCGTCGCTATGATGGTGGCGCCGTGGCTGATGCTGAAGCTGGCGCCGAAGCAGGGCGCATCCGTGGCCGCGCATGGCGGTCACGACGAGGGCCGGCTCGGCCGGCTGTATCGCCGCTTCGCTTCGCCGATCGTCGCCAGCAAGCGCGCGGCCTGGATCTTCCTGCTCGGCGTCGGCATCGCCACGCTGATGTCGATGGCGCTGTTCACCACCAAGTCGGTGACGGTGAAGCTGTTGCCGTTCGACAACAAGAGCGAGATCGCCGTGGTGCTCGACCTGCCCGAAGGCGCCACGCTGGAGGACACCGAGCGCACGCTGTTTGCTGCGGCCGATATCGCCCGCGGCCTGCCCGAGATCACCTCGGTGCAGACCTTTGCCGGCACGCCAGCGCCGTTCAACTTCAACGGTCTGGTACGTCATTATTACTTGCGCGAGCGGCCTGAACTCGGCGAGCTGCAGGTGAATTTGAAGGAGCGCGGCGAGCGCAGCCGCGCCAGCCACGACATCGCACTCGACCTGCGTAAGCGGTTGCAGACGCTAAAGCTGCCCGAAGGCACCAGCCTCAAGGTCGTCGAGGTGCCGCCTGGTCCGCCGGTGCTGTCGACGCTGCTGGCGGAGATCTACGGTCCCGACGCCGCCACCCGTCGTGCGGTCACCGCCGAGGTCGAGAAGATCTTCAAGCAGGTGCCGTTCATCGTCGATGTCGACAATTCGATCGGCGAGCCGCGGCCTCGGCTGCGGCTGTCGATTGATCAAGATCGCCTGGAGTTCTTCGGCGTCGAACAAAAGGACGTCTATGACACCATCCAGGCGCTGTTCGGCGGCACCTCGATCGGCTACTCGCATCGCGGCGAAGGCCGCAATCCGATCGCCATTACGGTCGGGTTGCCGAAGCGCGATCTCGAATGGAATGAGGCGTTGGCTTCGACGCCGGTGCCGGCCAATTCGCTGCCCGGCGCCAAGACGGTGGTCGAGCTCGGCCAATTGGTGAAGGCCACCAAGGAAGTCGGCTCGCCGATGATCTTCCGGCGTGACGGCCGGTTCGCCGACATGGTGATGGCCGAACTCGCCGGCAAATTCGAAGCGCCGCTGTACGGCATGCTCGACGTCGACAAGCTGATCGAATCCCACGACTGGGGCAAACTGCCGAAGCCGGCGATCAGCCTGCATGGCCAGCCGTCAGACGAGTCGAAGCCGACCGTGCTGTGGGACGGCGAATGGGAAATCACCTGGGTGACGTTCCGCGATATGGGCGCGGCGTTCGGCGCGGCGATCCTCGGAATCTACGTGCTGGTGGTGGCGCAGTTCAGAAGCTTTAAATTGCCGCTGGTGATCCTGACGCCCATCCCGCTGACGCTGATCGGCATCCTGATCGGCCATTGGCTGCTCGGGGCGCCATTCACCGCCACCTCGATGATCGGCTTCATCGCACTCGCCGGCATCATCGTGCGCAACTCGATCCTGCTGGTCGACTTCATCCGTCACTCGGGCGGCGCCGGCAAGACGTTGTGCGAGGTCGTGCTGCAGGCCGGCGCGGTGCGGTTCAAGCCGATCCTGCTCACCGCGCTGGCGGCGATGATCGGTGCGGCGACGATCCTGCTCGACCCGATCTTCCAGGGCCTGGCGATCTCGCTGCTGTTCGGCCTGGCGTCATCGACCCTGCTCACGGTTCTGGTGATTCCGGCGATCTACATCGTGTTGCGCGACAAAACGCCAAATCCGCCGCCGGCCACGGCAAAGTGATGGCACGACGCCGCGATCCGGTGCACAACAGGCCGCCTAAAGCCTGAGGATTGGAACCTGATGATGATCTCCCGACGGTCGGCCATGACGGCGGCGCTCGCTCTCGCTCCCGCGCTTGTTGCCGCCAAGGCCGGAGCGGCCCCGACCGCGCCGGACGCCGAGGATGTACTGTCGACCGACGCTGTGCTGTACGACGCCGAGATCCCGGTCGCCGGCAATCCGAAGGGTGACATCACCATCGTCGAGTGGTCCGACTATCGCTGCCCGTACTGCAAGAAAGTGGCGCCGGACCTGATGAAGGTGGTCAAGGAGGATGGCAACATCCGCCTGGTCTTGAAGGATTGGCCGATCTTTGGCGGCGTCTCGGTCGATGCCGCCAAGCTGGTGCTCGCTTCGAAGTATCAGGGCAAGTTTCTGCAGGCGCACGAGGCGCTGATCGGCGCGACCTCTAAGCTGACCGAGACCACGTTGAACGAGACGCTCAAGGCCGGCGGGATCGATGTCGATCGCGCCACCAAGGATCTCGACGCCAACCGCGTCACGATCGAGGCGATCCTCAAGCGCAACGACACTCAGGCGAAGGCGTTCGGCTTCCAGGGTACGCCGTCATTCATCGTCGGCCGCTTCCGCGTGCCCGGCGTGCTCGACGTCGCGCTGTTCAAGCAGGCGATCAAGGACGCCCGCGAAGCGGCAAAGAAGACTGACAAGAAGTAATCGCTTCGTCAGCCTATCCTTCATCGGCATTGCGATAAGCAAAGCGACGATGCGATCCAAGCTGTGTCTGTGGCCGGGATTGCTTCGCTTCGCTCGCAATGAAGGAGAGCGGGTGGTTTTCGTTTCAATCTCGCTCGTTGCTTGATCTGAGTCATCTTCACAACCGCTGTGGACGCGCTAAGCTGAGCCGTCGCATCGCAGCGGGATGACGGTCATGCTCTGCATCCGCTTGGCGGCGTGTGCTGCCGTGATGATCAATGTGCTGGCGCTGGTACCGTGGGCGACCCCAGCGCAGGCTGCGCCATGGCGCGCCGACGAGGGCAACACCCGCGGCTGGATGCTGATGTCGCCGCAGGAGCGGATCGAACATCAGGGACGGGTGCGCAGCTTCACTGACTACAATGTGTGCGAAGCCTATCGGGCCGAGCATCACGCGCTGATGGTACAGCGGGCACGCGAGCGCGGGCTCGACCTGCCGCATGGCGGCCGCGACTTCTGTGACCATCTGAAGTCCGGGCGGGATTGAGGCCATGGCAGCCGCTGCCGCAGCTGTGCGCCAGTGGTCGGTTCCGCTGCTGTCGTGCGTGGTGCCGGCGGGCTTTGCGGTCTGGGCCTTTCCCGAAGGTCTGCCGCCGATCCGCACCGCCGGCATCGTCACCGGTTGGCTCGGCTGTGGTCTATTGCTGGTCAGCCTGCTGCTGATGCTGCGCGAGCCGCGATTAGCCGCCTGGCTCGGCGGCCTGGAGCGGATGTATCGCTGGCACCACGGCACCGGGCTCGCTGCTTATTTGGTTCTGTTGCTACATCCGCTGCTGCTCGCCGCCAACAACCTGCCGGCGGCGCGGGTCGCCTGGCAGACGCTGTCGCCGTTCACCGAGAGCTGGCCGGTATGGTCCGGCTGGCTTGGCTTGCTGCTGCTGATGGGCGGCCTCGTCACCACCTTCGTCCGCAGCATTCGCTACGGCACTTGGCGCTGGCTGCACGCGCTACTCGGCCTCGGCGTGCTGACCGGGCTGGTGCACCTGATTCTGCTCGGCATCGACGAGCCGGTACTGCCGATCCTCGCGGTCGCGGCAGCGATACTCGGCTGGCGGCTGATCCGCGGCGATCTAGGCCTTGCCGCGCGGCCGTATGTCGTGACGTCGGCCCGGCCGTTGGCGGCGCGATCGGTGGAGGTCGTGCTACGTCCCCTCGGCGATCCAGCTTTGGTAACGCCCGGCCAGTTCGTCCTGGCGGAATTCGGCAATGGCGCACGCTATCGCGGCTGCGGCGAATTCCATCCGTTCACGGTCAGCACGATCGCGAACCAGGACGAACTGCATCTCGCCATCAAGGCGCTCGGGGACTGCACCACCCGGATGCTGGCGATCGAGCCCGGTGTGGCAGCCCGCGTCATCGGAGGTTTCGGCGGCTTCGTCGATCCGCACGGAACGGCGCCGCAGTTCTGGGTGGCGGGTGGAATTGGTGTCACGCCGTTTGTGGCTTTGCTGAACGCCGGTCCGCTGCTGCATCCGACGCGGCTGCTGTATTTGTATCGCAGCGAAGCTGACGCGGCATTTCTGCCGGAGCTGCGGGCGACCGCAGCGTCTGATCCGAAGTTCACGCTCCACGCCGTTGAGACCGGCGACGATGTTCCCGATCTCGGCCCGCTACTGCCGACTGCCGGCGAGTTGTCGCGCGCGGAGTGTTATTTGTGCGGACCGCCCGGTCTGGTGGCCGCATTGAAATCGGCGCTCGCCGCACGCGGCGTCACCGCCCAGCATGTCCACTACGAGAATTTCGAGTTCAGATGATGCGCAAGCTGTTCTACGTCTCGACCGCCGCGTTCTGGATCGCCGTTGCCGGCTTCTGGATCGGCAACCTGTTAGTGCCCGGCACCGACACGAGTGCGACCGCTGCCGAGCGCGAGATCGGCGCGGCCGAGCTGGCCCGGCACGCCGTGCCGAAGGACTGCTGGATGGCGATTCGCGGCAACGTCTACGACATCACGGCGTATCTGCCGGATCATCCATCGCGGCCGAGCATCATCGAGCCGTGGTGCGGCAAGGAAGCATCTGAGGCGTACGACACCAAGACCAAGGGGCGGAAACACTCGCCCGAAGCCGACGCGTTGCTGCCGAAGTACCGAATTGGACGGTTCGTCGGCGGAGGTTAGAGCGATATCGACATCAGGCGCGGTGCGCATGGAGCAACCGCGGTAAGATAAAAGAACTCCGGTTCTGGTTGGATCAGAACCGGAGAAATTGTTTTGCGTCAGGCGATCATCGTGCTGCGGATTTCGGCGCGCAGTTCGTCGATCAGCCGAAGACCCTTGCTGGTTTCGACGTGCCAGAACGTCCAGCCGTTGCAGGCTTCGGAGCCCTGCGCCATCGCGCCGATCCGGTGGATCGAGCCGACCTTGTCGCCAAGCATGATGGCGCCGTCGGCACGCACCAGCGCACCGTGCCGCTTCTTCGAATCGACCAGCCGGGCGCCCGGCGAAATCATGCCGCGCTCGATCAGTTCGGAGAACGCCACCCGCGGTGCATCGCGCGCGGTGAGGAACGGCTTCAGTGTGTCGTCCGGCAGCGGCTCGATCGCATCGATTCGCGCCCGCGCCGCTTCAGCGTAGGTCTTGTCGCGTTCGATACCGATGTAGTTGCGGCGCAAACGCTTGGCGACAGCACCTGTCGTGCCGGTGCCGTTGAACGGGTCGACCACCAGATCGCCGGGTTTGGACGAACTCAGGAGTACGCGCGCCAGAAGCTGTTCGGGCTTCTGCGTCGGGTGCACCTTCTTGCCGTCTTTGCCCTTCAGCCGTTCGTCGCCTGTGCACAGCGGAATCAGCCAGTCGGAGCGCGCCTGAACGTCCTCGTTGGCCGCCTTCAACGCATCGTAGTTGAAGGTGTAGCCCTTGGCGTTCTCGTCACGCGCCGCCCAGATCATCGTTTCATGCGCATTGGTGAAACGACGGCCGCGGAAGTTCGGCATCGGATTCGATTTGCGCCAGACGATGTCGTTGAGCACCCAGAACCCGAGGTCCTGCATGATCGTGCCGACGCGGAAAATGTTGTGGTACGAACCGATCACCCACAGCGTCGCAGACGGCTTCATGATCCGTCGCGCGGCGAGCAGCCACGCACGGGTGAAGTTGTCGTAAGCGGCGAAGGACGCGAACTTGTCCCAATCGTCGTCGACGGCGTCGACTTCCGATTCGTCGGGACGCTTCAGCGCACCTTTGAGCTGCAGATTGTACGGCGGATCGGCGAACACCAGATCCACCGACTTCGGCGGGAGCTTCTCCATCTCGGCGATGCAATCACCGACGATGATTCGGCTCTCGGGCATATCTTCAAATTGAGTGCGGGGCGCCTTTGCAGACGCCCCGCGACGCGACACAACCATGACTCAACTAACCTGACTCATGTGACGCCGTCGGCGACGCGGGACCAACAAACCGACTAGCCACTACAATGACCCGTCAAAGTAAAAATCGACTTAATTGGATTGCAGTTTGGTGACCACGGAACGAACGTTCGGAGGAACAGTTCTCTCTGCCGGCATGTCGACCGCGATGAAAGCGTGCAACGTTTACACCATCGGTGTTTACGCACGGCTTGGGCTGCCCGGACGCTGGCTGTGCGTTGTCCTCGCCGGCGTCAGGGTTGCGCACTAGGCAATATTTGCCGGGCGGGTTAATGCTAATTGTCGCCGATTTTTTCCGATCGGCTACACACGAGGACCGGCCCCGAATCGCCGGTGCGGCCAAACCGAGGACAGGCTGATGCGTTTCGATGACTTCCGTCGCAGCGACAATATCGATGACCGCCGGGATCAAGAGGGCGGCGGGGGTGGTGGTGGCGGATTCGGATTTCCGATGGGCGGCGGCGGCCTCGGCATCGGCACCATCGTGGTGCTGGGTATCGTCGGCTGGGCGCTTGGCATCGATCCGCGTTTGCTGATCGGCGGCGCCGAGATGATTTCTCATTCGACGCAGCAGCAGCAGACCGGCAGCCGTTCCGGCAAGGAGGGCGCTCCGACCGACGAAATGGGCAGCATGATTTCCGGCGTGCTCGGGGAGATCGACGATCGCTGGACCGAGGTCTTCAAAGACAGCGGTCAGAGGTATGTCGGCCCGAAGATCGTGCTGTTTCGGGGCCGCACCAATGGTGGACGCTGTGGCATGGCGCAGGCGGCGATGGGGCCGTTCTATTGTCCGC
>NZ_QUML01000150.1:0-447 GCF_010907025.1 Rhodopseudomonas sp. BR0G17
CGAAGACGTCACCACCCGCGCAGCCGCCAGCCCCACCTGCGAAGCCTGCGCCCGCGCCGTCCTTTGCGATACTGATGGTCCTCGTTGCGGCGTTGCTCGGCGGATGCGCGGTCGGACCCGACTATCGGACGCCGCTTCTCGCGACGCCGACGCATTGGAGCCGGACTGGGGGCGTGACGACTGCGCCGCCCACGCTGACGCGCTGGTGGGCCCGGCTTCGCGATCCGTTGCTGGATCAGCTCGTGACCGAGGCGGTGGATGGCAATCTGGATGTCGCGACGGCGAGCGCGCGCGTGCGCGAGGCGCGGGCGAGCTATCGGCAGGCGGTGGGAGCGTTGCTTCCGACGGTCGCTAACAGCGAGTCGGCACGGCTGGCGAAGGGGACGAACTCTTTGTCGGCGGTGCCCGGTGGGACAAATATCGGCAGTCCGTCATCGCCCGTCGGAC
>NZ_QUML01000151.1:0-445 GCF_010907025.1 Rhodopseudomonas sp. BR0G17
GGCGTTGGTCGCCTCCTGCGGTACGCCCGAAACACTCCGGCAGCGGCTAGAGGACAATCAAGACCGCCGGAGGCAATGGAGTCTGTCCGTCGCCGCGGACTGCGATGAGCTGGCGGCTCTGCTCGCGGGGCAGGCACCGGAGACGCCGCTGTCGCAAGACGATTGGGAGCAGTTGCAGGCACGTTTGGGCGAAAAGGAATATCACGGCCATGAACTGTCCATCAATCGCGTGGGTGGAACGAGGCAACTGGACCTGTGCGAACGCACGGAACAGGCAAGTTTGGCCATTCCCAGGGGAACGACGGAAGAAGCGCTGGCGGACTGGCTGACCCCTGAAACACGATCGCGGGTCCCGATCGATCGACATCCCGACTTGGAGGCGGCCGCCCGAAGCTTGCTGTCTAGTCGGCCTCATCGTATGGGCGGCTATCATGACGGCGTGCAG
>NZ_QUML01000152.1:0-444 GCF_010907025.1 Rhodopseudomonas sp. BR0G17
TATTCGATTGACGGAGCTGGGCTTCTCGATCGCCGGCCGTTCTGCGTCCACCAATTCGAAACCATATCGCTCCACGCTTCGAAACGATGCGTTCACCATGTGGTTTCGAATGCGCCCGGTGAAGGCACGTTGAGGCGGGCGCGGGCCACACTCTTCGATCGCCTTAGTGTTCGTTTAAGGTCGCTCTGACAGTTTCGGCCAACCACACGCGAGGCGCCGAACGCCTCCCGTTACGAGGCGACGAGCGAGCGCGAGCAGCGTGGCAGTATCCAGAATCATCGGTGAATGTCTCGATGCGTTGCTGCATCCGTCGGCGCGATACGACGCGCTCGCGCGGGCGCGGCATCGTGCCTTCATTGCACCGCGCATGCTCGGTAGTCTCGCGGCCTTCGCAGCCTTCCCGTTGTATCTGGTGTTGCGCGGCGCTCCGACGGCGCTCGAAGC
>NZ_QUML01000153.1:0-440 GCF_010907025.1 Rhodopseudomonas sp. BR0G17
CTATCGATGTTCTCTCTCTTTAGCGATTTCTCCGCCACCTTTAAATTTGGGGCGGTCGATTATATCCGCTTGGTCTTCCAGACCCGCCAAACAAGCCGGATCAAAGTCGAGGCCGTTGATGTCGAGGTATCGGACGGCGATGCCGGCTACTTTCTTCCCGAAGGACGTCCAGCTACCGAGTTCCACCCCCATGGCTACCGCTCGTTAGCGCTCAGAGTTGATCCGAAGGCTCTAAAGCGGCGACTGAGTGCCCTCTGCGGTTCTGAAATAGATGAGCAAATCGAATTCGAGCGGCCGAGCGCGGCGGCTCAACGATTTATGGAGTTCATACGTCGACCGATCTTCGCAGCCGCGCGTGAGCTCGATGCGGTGGGCGATCCTTTTCATCGCAATCTGCTTTCGGAGTTCGAATCGATCACTTTGACCAGATTGCTTTTGAT
>NZ_QUML01000154.1:0-436 GCF_010907025.1 Rhodopseudomonas sp. BR0G17
ACCGAAAGGGCCGCGGCTGGGTGGCTCCTACGGGTATTTCGCTGAGGCGCCGTTCGGTGCGAGGGCTGGCGTGGACCGGTGACGGTGATTGCTTCCAGCAAGACCGTACCCTGGCTGTCACCTGCCGGCGGTTTGGTCTGAGCGCACGCTGGTCCAGCTGCCAAAGCGGCACTTGCTAGAAGAGCTGCTGTGACTCTGGGTAAGCCAAACCCGATACCCCCGCGACTGCCCCGTAAGCGGCGAGCCCAAGCCCACTCAACTCTCATTACAAACCGCCTGAAGAATGTTATGTTATAACATAACATGTCACCAAATTGGAACGGCTTGTCAATGGCGTGACCGACAGGGCGGCTCGAAAAATTGAAATACGTCTTTCAGCGCTCGGAGGCCGTCATCGTTTCCACGTCTCTCTGAGCTGAATGGTTGAAGTGATTAG
>NZ_QUML01000155.1:0-435 GCF_010907025.1 Rhodopseudomonas sp. BR0G17
GCTCACATCGCGGTCGGATGCGAGCTGCGGAACGACCTATGAAGGAAACTCGGTTTCGGCGACGTGGACGCGGTCGGCATGGAGCGACCACTCCCGCAGCCGCTCCTTCTGGCAGAATTGATACTTTGCAATCTCGATCGCATTGTCGGTGCTGGCGGCATCGACCTCCAGCACGCCCTGACAGACTTCCTCGTGACGTCCATTCTCGCCGAGGATGTCCTTCATAAATCGCACGATATAGCGAGCCATGACACCTCCGGTTGGAGACGAGCGGAGCAAAGCGACAACTCAAATCCGCGAAGCCGACGAGTGCCGGTCGATTGTGCCGCGAAGAAAGGACGAACCGTCATCGGCGTCGCCACAACACATCGCGGCTACGCGGAGCCATCTCCGGCGCCCAGATTAGTCCAATGCCACAGTCAGACAAAGTGAAAG
>NZ_QUML01000156.1:0-433 GCF_010907025.1 Rhodopseudomonas sp. BR0G17
TTCCTCACCTTCTATGGCCTCGCCCGCATCACCGGCGAGTTCTTCCGCGAACCCGATCCGCAGCTCGGCTTCCTGTGGGGCGGGCTGACGATGGGGATGCTGCTGTCGGTGCCGATGGTGATCGTCGGCATCGGCGTGATGATCGCGACCTGGCGCCGTGGACAGGTGACCTCGCCTGCCGCCTCGACCCATCCGAGCGAGTCCGCCTCATGATCGACCAGACCGCGCTCGCCACCGAGATCAAGCGGCTGATCAAGGCCGCCGGCCCGATGCCGGTGTGGCGCTACATGGAGTTGTGTCTCGGCCATCCCCAGCACGGCTACTACATCACCCGTGACCCGCTCGGCCGCGAGGGTGACTTCACCACCTCGCCCGAGATCAGCCAGATGTTCGGCGAACTGCTCGGGCTGTGGTCGGCCTCGGTGTGGAAGGC
>NZ_QUML01000157.1:0-433 GCF_010907025.1 Rhodopseudomonas sp. BR0G17
CGTCGAAAGTCTCGGCCTCGACGAGGGCGAGCTGTTCAACATGTATCGGGAAGTGCCGTCGATCACCGACAAAGCGGCGTGGGCGCTCGAGTACACCCGGCATCTCGACGACCCGCACTTCAAGACCGGAACGCCCGCGACCGACCAGGCGTTTCTGCGCGATCTCGTCGCCTTCTACGTCGTGTTCGAGGGGATGTGGTTCTACACCGGTTTCGTGCAGATCCTGTCGCTCGGCCGGCGGCAGAAGATGACCGGGATCGCCGAGCAGTATCAGTACATTCTGCGGGACGAGTCGATCCACCTGAACTTCGGCATCGACGTCATCAACCAGATCAAGATGGAAAATCCGCAGGTGTGGACCGCATCGTTTCAGGACGAAATCCGCGCCATGATTCACGAGGCCGCCAGGTTGGAGGCGGCCTATGGCCGGGAC
>NZ_QUML01000158.1:0-433 GCF_010907025.1 Rhodopseudomonas sp. BR0G17
GCCGCGGGCGTGCCACCGCGGTCCGGCCGCCGCGGCCGTCGCGCTCGGCGTAGCACAGATAGATCGTATGATTGGTCGCGATGTCCTTGTCGGTGGCGACATCGAGCAATCCGCCCTGGCCAGAGGCCCACACTTCCGGAACGCCCGGCAGCGGCTTCGAGACCTGGCCTTGCTGAGTCACCAGCCGCAGCCGGCCGGGACGCTCGGTCACCAGCATCCGGCCATCGGGCAGAAACGCCAGCCCCCACGGATGAACCAGATTCTCCGCCACCGTTTGCACCGACAGCGGCCCCGCCGACGAGTCGAACGTCGTCCCGGCGCCCCGGCTGGCGGTGATGATCAGCAGCGAGCCGAGCAGCGCCGTGGCGGCGGTCAGCGTGCCGGAAACCCAGACGATCGGTGCCTTCATCGCAATGCCTCGTCGCAGGATGGC
>NZ_QUML01000159.1:0-431 GCF_010907025.1 Rhodopseudomonas sp. BR0G17
GCTTGAATGTCCGGAGAAATGATCTGGCTCAATGCGATAGCGCAGGCCCGGCGGGCTGGCGATCACATTGGCGCGAACGATGCTTCTCCCAGTCTGTAGCGGTTCCGGGAGACGGAACAGACGTCAGGCCCGTTCCGCCATCGCCTTGCGCAGGACTTTCGACAGATCTTCGACCGAATAGGGCTTGTGCAGCAGGTCGAACCCATGGTCCTCGTCGGCGAGCATATGGGCGTAGCCGGAATTCAGCACCACCGGCAGTTCCGGCAGACGCTTCTTGATTTCGCGCCCCAACGTCACGCCATCCATCCCCGGCATCGCCACGTCGCTGAGTACCAGGTCGAAGCGTTCGGCGTCCTCGCCGAGTAACGCCAGCGCCTGCTCGCCGGAGGAGGCCAGTACGGTCTGGTAGCCGAGGTCGTGCAGCAACTGGG
>NZ_QUML01000015.1:0-119106 GCF_010907025.1 Rhodopseudomonas sp. BR0G17
CTTCCGAGCCTACCCCCGAAGAGCCGGCCGCAGCGGAGGCGTCCCCGGCCGCCGGTAAGACCGGGTTCGAGAGCCTCGAAGACGAAATGGCCGCGCTGCTCGGCCGCCCGAAGTCCCCTACGTGAGCGCCTCGGCCGGCCCGCGTAGAGTTTTCATCAGTTCATTGGTTCTGATCATCGCGGTTCTCGCGATGATCGTGCCTGCGCAGGCCCAAGACATCAGCATCAATCTCGGCGGCAATAGCCCCGGCGTCACCGAACGCGCGATCCAGCTGATCGCGCTGCTGACGGTGCTGTCGATCGCACCGTCGATCCTGGTGATGATGACGTCGTTTACCCGCATCGTCGTGGTGCTATCGCTGCTGCGCACGGCGCTGGGCACGGCCACAGCGCCGCCGAATGCGGTGATCATCGCGCTGGCGCTGTTCCTGACCGCCTTCGTGATGGGACCGACGCTGCAGAAATCCTATGACGAAGGCATCAAGCCGCTGATCGCCAACGAGATCGGCGTCGACGACGCGATGGTGCGGGCGTCCGGACCGCTGCGGATCTTCATGCAGAAGAACGTCCGCGAGAAAGATCTCAAGCTATTCCTTGATCTGTCAGGCGAGCCGCCACCGGCAACGCCGGAAGATCTGTCGCTGCGCATCCTGATGCCAGCGTTCCTGATCTCGGAGCTGAAACGCGCCTTCGAAATCGGATTCCTGCTGTTCCTGCCCTTCCTGATCATCGACCTCGTCGTTGCATCGATCCTGATGTCGATGGGCATGATGATGCTGCCACCGGTCGTGGTGTCGCTGCCGTTCAAGCTGATCTTTTTCGTTCTGGTGGACGGCTGGTCGCTGGTCGCAGGCAGCCTGGTGCAGAGCTACACCGGCGGCGGATAATCTAGCCGAGATCGACTGCGGATTGGCTCTCTTCTCCACGGCTCATTCCGGTGCACGTGCGAAGCGCGTGAACCCGGACGTTCAGCTCCGCACAACAACCTCGGGATTCCGGGTTCGCAGGCTTCGCCTGCGCCCCGGAATGACGGTGGGAGTCCGCAAGGAATTGCTACCGCGTCGCCTGGATGGCGCGGATCTTCGGCGGCACCTGGGGTAGCGTGCCGGTGGCGGTGAGGTCGGCGCCGGGCGGCGGGTTGGCGCGGGCGCTGGCATCGGGGAAGCGCTGCTTCATCTCGCGCAGGAAGCCTTCCAGGGTGTCGACGCTGGCAGCCATCTTGGCGATTGCGGCGAATGCGGCGCTATTGCCGGCGCTCGGCTGGCTGGCGATATCGAAGGCAGCGCGATCAGCCGGATCGGTCATCAGCGGCGCAAATTTCTCGCGGAAGCGATCGAGGCCGAGCGCGTCTTCGGCGAGCGCATAGCCGACCACGGCGCGGATCACGTCGCTCTTCTCGGCCGACGACAACGGCGTGAAATCCTTCCAGCGGTCGCCGAGATACAGCTCGATCTGCTCGGAGGATTCGCGCCAGCGCCGCGCCGCCCAGTAGATGTCGGAACGCAGCCGGATCGCCTCGCGTCCGCTGATATTGCTGATGATATCGAGCGCCAGATCATGGCGGCCGATATCGCTCTGCGCCCGCGCCTCGAGTAACAGGCGTTGCTGACGGAGTTCGCCGGCAAGATCGGCGATGCGCGACGAATGCAGCGCACCGATGGCGCGATCCGGCTTGCGGTTCATTAGGTAGATCATTGCCAGCTTGGCGGCGACCTGCGCCCGCGCCGCGCCTTCGAGACGCTTGTCGACCTGATACTGCAGAAGCTCGCTGGCCTGATCGAGCAGATCGACCGCGACCAGACGGTCGGCGAGCCGGCGGATCATCTCATCGCCGCGCCGGCCGATCGGGGTCAGCTCGCGATACTCGTAGAACATTGCGAGGGCTTCGATCGGCGGCAGATCGTCGCCCTTGCTGCCGAGGAAAATCTGCGCGAACAGCGCGCGGGCATCGTCCTGCGCCTTGCGGGCAGCTTCCGAATTCGGCGCAAGCTGAGTTGCAACCCGGGCCGCCTGCAGCGAATCCTGATAGCGGCCCGCATCCGCATACATCTTGGTCAGCAGCTGCTGGGTGTTCACTTCGAGCTGGTCGCCGCGCCAGTTCACCGACAGTCGCTCGAGATCAGGCAGCGCCTCCGCGGGTGTCAGTTCTTCGCGCTTCAGGCGCAGCACGATCTCGCGAAACCGCGCTTCGGCGGCGGCCTGCCGGTCGGACGACGCCATCGCGTCCTTGTACTTCTTCAGCGCCTCCGGCTCGCGGCCGAGCGCTTCGTCGAGCCAGCCGCGCATCACCGCGACCTGCGGCTTGATCTCCGGCGGGATGCCGACAAGATCGAAATCGGTGCTGAGCTTGGCGGCGCCCGAATAGTCACGCACTTCCAGCGAGGCCCGCATCGCCGCGGCGAGCACGGCACGCTGGATGTCCAGCGGCAGCGCCGTGATGGCGAACTGAACGCTCTTCAGCTTCTCGCGCGCCTCGGCCCATTTGCCCTGCCGCGCCAGCGCTACGCCCTTCCACATCTGCGCGTCGTAGGTCGAAGCAATCGCCGGATTGGCGACGTCCTTCAACGTCTGCTCCGGCCGCCACATCAGTGCGCTCGCGGCCGCATGGCCGAGCATGGTGGCGGCATCTTCCTGGCCGGGCTTGGTGGCGGACAGCGCAAGATCGAGCACGCCTTTGGCTTCGGGATAGAGGCCGCGGGCCATGTAGAACCGCGCCAGATCGAGCCGGGCCGGGAGCTTGTCGTCGCCGCCCGCAACGGACGCGGCGTTGAGACGCTCGTCGAGCATATCCTTGAAGCTGCCGGTCTGATCCTTCGCCCATTGCCGGACATCGAAGAACGGCTTCTCGGACGCGGCATCGCCGCCGCCACTCTCCGCGGCGGAGGATAGCGTCAGGCCCCCAGGCCGCGTCAGCAGCACAGCATCAGGAGTGGTTTCAACGGTGACGTCGTCGGACTTCAGCTCGACAACGACGCCGTGGATCGACTCCAGCAGATTGAACTCGACAAAGTTCTGCCGCTTGATGAACCCGCGCGGCGGCGGCAGCGCGGTGACCACCGTCAGCGTATCGCCGGCGTCGGGATCGGCGAGCTTCTGAACCTGGCCGAGCGCCGGCAACGACACTGAGACGCTGGCGCGGGTCGGGTCGGCGATGTTGCGTACCGCCGACAGCGGCTGCGACGCCGCGCGGCCGGCATCGGCAAGCGTCACGGTCCAGCCCTTGCCTGCACCGTCGTCTTCGGTAAGCGTCGCAATTTGCGGGCGGCTGAGCCGGATCCGAATTGCTTGTCCGTTGGCGAGCGGAAGGCGGCTGGCGTCGCTGACCACCGCACTGCCCTCGCGGCGGATCGCCGACAGATCAAACGCCGCGGTGTTGTCGAGCACCAGCCACAGCACATCACCGCGGCGGAACAGCGCCGCCGGCGTCGGAGCAGAAAACGCGAAGCTCAGGCGAAGCCCATCCGTATTCAGCCGTACCTCGACTGGCCGCCCCTCATTCGAGACCGGCTTGGCGGCAACTGCCGGCGGAGGCGAGGGAGCCTGAGGCGCAGCCGGAGCCGTCTGCGGCGGCGCGATGCTCGGCGCCGCAGGCCCCGCTGGCGCGGCCGCGACTTGGCCACCCTTGGCAGGCGGGCCGGCCGGCGACGGCGTCGCTGAGGGCCCCGCCACAGACGGAGATGGCGCAGCAGCAGCAGCAGCAGCAGGTGCAGGCTGCGGACCGGCCGGCGTCGCCGGCTTCATGGCCTTGGCTTCCACCGGAGCCGGCGCGGGCTTGGCCTCCGCCTTGTGATCGGCTTCCTTGGCCTCAGCCTTGTGGCCTGCGTCCTTCGCGTCGGGCTTGTGGCCGTTGTCGGCCTTGGGCTCCTGCTTCTGGATCTCCGCCTGCAGCGCCTTGGGATCGAGCTTGCCGATCTCCGGCAGCTTCAGCGCCTGCGGCCCCATGGTTTGACCGGACTCGGCGCCGCCCGGTTGGAAGCCGACATCGATGATGAAGTTCTTCTCTTCGCGGAACGAATGCACATCGGCGCCGCCGATCAGTGTGAAGTCGACGGTGGAATTACCGCCATCGATGTTCTGCGCGATCGAAGCAACACCCGGCGGCGAGGCGAGCTGCGCGTCGGCGAGGTCGAAGGTCAGTGGCGTGTTGAACTGCACCGACAGCTTGCGGTCGGTCAGCGTCGACGCCACCCGCACGTCGGACGGCACTTCAAATACGTAGCGCACGAAGGTCGGCTGCACCGAGGTCCGCACCCGGATCGGTGGCCGCTTCTTCACTTCCGCGGTGGCGCGTTGCGCCTTGAGGGCGCGCTCGGCCGCGCGGGCACGTTCGGCCAGTTCCTTCACGACGTCTTGCGGCAATCCGGGCGGCGCGCCGGTCCAATTTTCTGGCAGCAGGTCGACGAACAGCCGTTCGCCGGCCGCCATCGCGTTGACAGTGAGCTTCCGCGTCAGAGCCAGACGCAGTGCATAGCCGTCGGGATCAAGCCGCGCAGAGCCGATATAGCCGGGCGCGGAATCGGCGAGCTTGTCGACCGGAATATCGATCGGTCGCTTGAAGCGGATCACCACGATTAGGCCCGCAGTGGCGACGTCGGAGTCGACGTCCTCGGCCATCTTCAGCAGCAGCCGGCCGTATCCGCCTTTCGCTTCGAAGCTGGCTTCGCCGCGCACTTGCGCGGCCGCGGGCGCAATGGTCAGCGCGGCTGCGATCAGCAGCAGCAAGCCGGCAAGGCAGAGTCGTGCGACGCGCCCGACGAGCGCCTGTGACCAAACTCCAGCGGCAGCCATCCGCGCCATCCGTCGTGTCTTTCAGTCAACGACTCTGTCGTCTGCCGGTCCTAGGCGGCTTCGCCGCCAACAAAGATACTACGCTTCACGCATGCGCGTCGGCGCGGCGGAAGCGCGCAGAACCGCAGCCTGCCCCACTAGGGCACAAAAGCCGTTAACGGTGGTTTAACCATCGTCGACTGCGGCAGGCTCACCTGCTTCGGGCGGCATCGCGTCACAATCAGAGATTTAGATTGTCGAGGTAAACACGTTTTTGATAGTGATGCAGAAGGCGGGGAGCGCAACCGCCCGAACCATCCTTTCGTGTGACCGCGATCGCCGTGCCCTTCCCGCCCGCCGTTGTCGGCCGTCCTGACGGACGCCGCACGACGCGTCGACGCTTCGGATCGGCTCGCGCCACCGAGGAGCCATGGACGATGAAAGCTGCGCCCGCCGCCAATCTGGCGCGCGGATACGCCACTGGGAATTGGACTGACGACCGCCATGCTGCTGAAGGGTCTCTACAAGGTGGAATTCGAAACGCCGCGGCGCAAAGCGGTCGGCGTGATCTTCGCATCCGATGGCCGGCTGCACGGTGGCAGTTCGGCATTCGCCTATATCGGCGCCTACGAACAGAACGGCCAGACCATCCATGGCACCATCACGGCGCGCCGGCACACCAGCGATCCGGCGATCCAGTCGGTGTTTGGCGTCGACGAGGTGCGGGTCGACTTCCATGGCTCGACGATCGGCGACTACGCGCAGGTCGAAGGCATGGCGGCAGAAGCCCCGTCGCTCGGCTTCAAGGCGCTGCTGACCCGGATCAGCAGCTAAGCGCAGTTGATCACTGCCGCGGCGTCGGGCGGCCTTCGATCTTCGGCAGCACCGCGACCGATGCGGACACCGACGCCTTCCCGGTGGCGCGCCTTGCCATTTCGACGGTGAGCTTTTCGGCGGCTTCGGCCGACATCAGGCCGAGGATATCGGACATCTTTCGCGGCGCGATCTGGGTGGCGATTTCGATCAGCACCGGCATTTCCAGACGATCGAAGATCTTCGCCGCATCCTTCGGCTTCATCGACTCGTACATCGTGACGATGCCCTTGAAGCGCGCCGCTTCGGCTTCCGATTTCTCTTCGGTCGCCTTGCCGATCTGGCCCTCGGTCTCCTTCATCTCCTGGACCTTGGACTCGATCCGCTTCTCCGCAGCCTTGAGCAGGCTCTCGCGAATCTCGACTTCGCGGGCACGCGCTTCGAGCTCCTGGCGGCGCGCCTGCAGCCGCTCGAGGATCGCACGTTCGGATGGAGAAATCGCCGGGGTCTCGGGTTCGGTCTCGGCCGGCTTGGTCTGTTCCGGCGGCGCGACCGCGGGCTTTTCTTCTTCCTTCTTCTTCGGCTCGCCATGCACCGAGCCGGTGATGTCGGGATCGATCGGCTTCCGTCCGGGGAAGTTCAGGTTCTCCTGAGCCCATGACGGCTTGGTCGCGTTCGGATCGTAATCGAACACGTAGCCGCCATCGAGCACCAGTCCGGCGATCTTCAGCACAGCGAGGCCGAAGACCGCGACCAGAACAACCGGAAGGATGCGGATATCCCGAAGTGCGTTCATGCAGCCAAGCCGTTATGTCGCCTGCGTTCCGCAAAAGCCTGCGCCGCGGCCGCATTGGCCTGCGCCGCCGACACCGCTGCCGCCGGCTGCTCGCCGCCGGGGCGCGCCGCCGCGACGATCTTCGACAGGCGCCGCAGCACGTTGTCGCCCTCGCCGAGCTGCTTCTTGAGCTGGTCGGACAGCGCGGAGGCCGCGGCGATGTCACGACCGAGGTTTTCGTTGACCTCGCGCACCGTGAGCTTGAGGCCGCCGATCGCCCGTTCGGCGATCTCGGTGACGGTGATCAGCTCGCCGATCGTCGCCTTCAGCGATTGCTCGTCGGCCTTCAGCCGCAGCAGGCGTTTGTTGAGCAGCCAACAATAACCGACGGTGACGAGGAGCAGCACGGCGACCAGGCTTTCGATCACGATTGCGAAAATGTGGCTCATTGTGCCTCCATCATTTTGCTCTGCTCGTCGGTACGTTCGAACATGGCGTAGGTGGTGAGCGGCTTGCGCAGCGGTTTGGTGACGCGAATGGCGACGCGGTCGCCGACCCGGCCCATCCGGCCTTCGGTGAGCACGACGCTACCGCAGCGCACCGCTACGGTGGCATCGGCGCGCAGCTCCAGCGGCAGGGTGTCGCCGACCTGCAGCGCCATCAGTTGCCGCAGCGGCAGTTCGGCTTCGTAAAGCACGGCGTCGACTGAAATATCGGCCTGGACGATCTCGGTGGCGAGGTGGCCTTCCCAGACCTGATCACGGCCGAATTTTTCGCCCATGAACATCTGCATCAGCACGCCGCGGATCGGTTCGATCGTGGCGTAAGGCAGCAGCAGCTCGATATTGCCGCCGCGGTCTTCCATATCGATGTGCAGACGGACCAGGATCGCGGCGTTGGCGGGCCGGCTGATCGCGGCGAAGCGCGGATTGGTCTCGAGCCGGTCGATGCTGAATGACACCGGCGACAGCGGCCGGAACGCCTGTTCGGCGTCGGCGAGCACGACCTCGAGCAGCCGCTTCACCAGATTGGTTTCGATCGTGGTGTAGGGCCGGCCTTCGATGCGCAGTGCGGCCTGGCCGCGACGGCCGCCGAGCAGCACGTCGATCATCGAATAGATCAGGCTGGAGTCGACGGTGGCGAGCCCGAAGTTCTGCCACTCCTCGGCCTTGAACACGCACAGCACCGCCGGCAGCGGGATCGAGTTCATGTAGTCGCCGAACCGGACCGAGGTGATGCGGTCGAGCGAGACTTCGACGTTGTCCGAGGTGAAGTTACGCAAGCTGGTCGTCATCAACCGCACCAGGCGGTCGAAGACGATTTCGAGCATCGGCAGACGCTCGTAGGAGACCATCGCGGAGTCGATGATCGCGCGGATGCCGGAGTTCTCGTCGAGGTGCACCTCGCCGACGCTGAAGCCGAGGAGATTGTCGATCTCCTCCTGCGACAGCACCCGCTCGCCGCCGTTCTTGCCACCGCCGAGATCGCGGCCGCCATCCTCGACCATGGCGGCCCATTGCTCCGCCATCGTCCCGGTTAGTTCGTTCTCCGCTGCCGCCTTTGCCGCGGCCTCGGGATCCTCCGACGCCATGGAGGCTTCCCATTGGGCGGCAATTGCGTCCTGGTCGAGTTGGTCCTGGCCAGCCATGTCAGCTCACTGCACCAGCACTTCCTTGAACAACACAGCCGACACCTGCGCAGGCGCGATCGCCATGTTGACGCGCCGGGTCAGCTCTTCCTTCATCCGAAACATCCCGACCGAGCCGTTCAGGTCGCCCGAGCGCAGCTCCCGCAAGTAGGTCTGAAACAGGTCGGTGATCCGCGGCATGTTCGGCTTGATCTGCTCGGCGAGCTTTTCGTCTTTCACCTCGAGCACGACCTTGGCCTTGAGATATTGCACCCGCTCGCCCGGCGTACCGGCGAGGTTGACCATGATCTCCGGCACTTCGACGAAGTTCGGCGGCTTCACTTCCTTGGCGGCTTCGGCCTGATGCGCGTCTTCGCCGTGACCGGCGAACAGGAAGAAATAAGCACCGGCACCGCCGCCGAGCAGCAGCACGGCCGCCGCAGCGATGATGATCAGCTTCTTCTTGCTCTTTGGCGCCCCGCCTTCGGCGGCTTCGGCGCCTTCTTCCGGTTTCTCTGCGTCCGCCATCGGCCGAATCGCCCATATCCCAAAAAGCGAGCCGCAGCCGAGGCGAACCGTAAACGCGAGACTAACGCCGCCAGCGCCCAAGGCTCTGATGACACGACGCTATGGGGCAATGGTTAACGGAACCTTTCCACGGCGGTGGCGGGTAGGAAGATTTTGCCGGCCGGTATGGTCAACAAGTCCTTTATTGCCGGCCCGGCCGCTCCCTTAAAACTGTCAAGTTACTGATTTTGATGATTTTTCTGAGTTGGCACGAGCTTCGCTAGGTGTCTGGTGAGCCGCGCGCTTGGGAGAGCGCCTGCGGTTCGCACGATCCGCCACCGGTCTGGGAGGACTTGGCGGCGGGTCATTCAAGGGAGAACCACCGATGGAGAATGCTCTTCTCGTCGGACTGTCACGGCAGGTCGTGCTCGAACGGCAGATGGATGTCGTCGCGAACAACCTCGCCAATCTCAACACCAACGGCTTCAAGGCGGAGCGGTCGGTGTTCCAGGAATTTCTTAACACCGGCGCGCACGAGGACAATTTCGCGCGGCCGGACCGGCGCGTCAGCTTCGTGCAGGACCGCGCCACCTACCACGATCTGTCGACCGGCGCGCTGCAAGAGACCAAGAACCCGCTCGACGTCGCGATCGACGGCAAGGGCTTTCTGGTGGTGCAGACGCCGCAGGGCGAGCGCTTCACCCGCGACGGATCGCTGACGATCAACGCCCAGGGCCAGCTCGTGAACGGCTCCGGCTTCCCGGTGCTTGGCACCGGCGGCCCGATCGTGATCCAGCCGACCGACAAGGAACTGTCGATCTCGTCCGACGGCCGCGTCAGCGTGGTCGAAGGCACCTCGATCATCGACTCGCTGCGCGGCAAGCTGCGGGTGGTGACGTTCGACCGGCCGCAGAGCCTGATCAAGCAGGGCGGCAATCTGTTCGCAGCCACATCCGACCAAGGCACACCCGACACCAAGTCGATGCTGCGCCAGGGCTATGTCGAGAAGTCGAACGTCAACTCGGTCCTCGAAATGACCAAGATGATCGACGTCACCCGAACCTACACCCAGATCTCGGCAATGCTGCAGCAGGAGAGCGAGCTGCGCAAATCCGCGATCGAGAAACTCGCCGAAGTGCCGGCCTAACGGAGACTGACCATGCGCGCACTCTACACTGCGGCGACCGGGATGGCGGCCCAGGAGCTCAACGTTCAGGTGATCTCCAACAACATCGCCAACATGCGCACCACCGGCTTCAAGAAGCAGACGGCGCAGTTTCAGGACCTGATCTACGATCACGTCCGCCGGGTCGGCGCACAGGCGTCGGACCAGGGCACGATCCTGCCGGTCGGTGTCGACATCGGCGGCGGCGTCAAGACCGTCGGTACGCCGCGGCTGATGACCCAGGGCACGCTGTCGCCCACCGGCAACGATCTCGACCTCGCGGTGCGCGGCGAAGGCTTCTTCAAGATCCAGATGCCGGACGGCACCTTCGCCTACACCCGCGACGGCTCGTTCACCAAGGACAACACCGGCCGCATGGTCACGGCCAACGGCAACCCGGTGCAGCCGACCATCACCGTTCCGAACGGCGCGACCAGCATCACTGTCGCGGCCAACGGCCAGGTGTCGGTGACGATCTCCGGTTCGACCACGCCCACCGTGATCGGTCAGATCGGCCTGACCCGTTTCATCAACAAGGCCGGCCTGCAGCCGCAGGGCGACAACCTGTTCATCGAAACCCCGGCGTCCGGCACGCCGCAGGACGGCATCGCTTCTGCCGACGGTCTCGGCGACATCATGCAGAAGACGCTGGAGATGGCGAACGTCGAAGTGGTGACGGAAATCTCCGACCTGATCTCGGCGCAGCGGGCCTACGAAATGAACGCCAAGGTCGTCAGCTCCGCCGACCAGATGCTGCAATCGACCTCCAATATGTTCCGCTGAGGAGACGGCTGATGATCCGCGCTCTCCTCCTCGCCTCCACCCTGATCGCCGCTGCCGGCAGCGACGCAATCGGCCAGACCGCAGTGCCCGCGGCACAGCCGGAAGGCGAACTGCGCCCGAGCGAGGTGCTGAAGTCGCCGGTGCTGCGCCCGCATGTCGAAGTCACCGGCGAACTGGTCCGGATCGGCGACGTGATCGAGAACGCCGGCGCCGCCGCCGGCATCGCGATCTATCGCTCACCCGACCTCGGCACCACCGGCGCGCTGCCGACCGCGACCGTCCTCGCGGCGCTGCGCGCCCATCAGGTGATCGGCGTCGATACCCGCGACATCACCGAAGTCACCGTGACCCGGCTGGCACGCACGCTGGCGGCCAAGGAAATCGAGCAGCAGGTGGTTCAGACCCTGCAGCAACGCCACGGCCTCGGCGAGCCCGAAGACCTGACGGTGAATTTCGACCGCGACGTCGAGACCAAGACGCTGCCGGCGAACTACGCCGGCAAGCTGCAACTCGTCAGCGAGAAGTTCGACGCGCGCAGCGGCCGGTTCGACATCAGCTACGAAATCAACGGCGGCGAAGGTAGCGCGCCGGCCCGGATGCGGGCGACCGGCACCGCGATCGAAACCGTTGTGGCAACCGTGCTGACCCGGCCGGTGCAGCGTAACGAAGTGATCAAGGCCTCAGACATCACCGTCGAGCGCCGGCCGAAGAGCGAAGTCGCGTCCGATGCGGCGTCTCGCGATGCCGCCCTTGGCATGCAGGCGCGCCAGACGCTGCGCAGCGGACAGGTGCTGCGCGGCGCCGACCTGGCCAAGCCGGACCTCGTGACCCGCGACCAGGGCGTCACGCTGATCTATCGCGCGGCCGGCATCTACCTCACCGCGCGCGGCAAGGCGCTCGACACCGGCGCCGAGGGCGACGTCGTCAACGTGCTCAACCTGCAGTCCAAGCGCACCATCACCGGCACGGTGATCGGTCGCGGCCAGGTCGCGATCACCGTCATCTCTCCGCGCGTCGTGGCCGACGCGAAAACCGAGTAACGTTCATGTCCAAGCCTGTGCCGTTGCAACGCATCGTTCTGGTCGCCGCCCTGCTGGCGACGGGCGGACTCGCCGGGGGCTGCTCCTCGATCGATCGTCTCGCCGCGATCGGCGAACGGCCGGCGCTCACTCCGATCGAAAACCCGACCACGCAGCCCGGCTACAAGCCGGTGCAGATGCCGATGCCGAAGCCGGAGGTCGCGTCCTACAACGCCAACTCGCTTTGGCGTAACGGCTCGCGCGCGTTCTTCAAGGATCAGCGCGCCGCCAAGGTCGGCGACATTCTCACCGTGACGGTGAACTTCACCGACAAGGCCAACATCGCCAACGAGACCCAGCGCAGCCGCACCAGCAAGGAAGACTCCGGTATCACCGACTTCATCGGCAGCAAGACGATCACGACGCCGGCGACCGCAGTGCTGCCAGGCCGCATCCTGACCACCGACTCCACCTCGTCGTCAGACGGCAAGGGTTCGGTGCAGCGCCAGGAAGCGTTGCAGACCAACGTCGCCGCGGTGGTGACGCAGGTGCTGCCGAACGGCAATCTGGTGGTCGAGGGCAAGCAAGAGATCCGGGTCAACTTCGAAATCCGCGAACTGATCGTCGCCGGTATCGTGCGGCCCGAGGACATCCAGAGCGACAACACCATCGACAGCAGCAAGATCGCGCAGGCCCGCATCGCTTATGGCGGCCGCGGCCAGATCACCGACGTGCAGCAGCCGCGCTACGGCCAGCAGGTGATGGACGTGCTGCTCCCGTTCTGATCGTCATGACCTGACAACGAGCTCCCACACCCGGCCGCGAACCTAGGCGCGGTCAGGTGTTCCAACGCGGCCTCCTCCGGCTCTCCCTCCGGACGGAGGCCGCGGCCTTTTTACTGACCCGTGAGCGCTGCTGACGGTGAGTTGGTGGCCAAACATCAACGTCATGGCCGTGCTTGACCGACGACGTCTGGCTCGCGGAGAGACTGCAAAGACGTCGTGCCCGGGACGAGCCGGGCACGAGAGAGTTGGCGTTAGTACCTGCGATCACGCAACCGTTGTCGACTGCGGCTCGCTCTTGCCTGCCGCGTCCTTGCCGCCTGACGCTTTCCGCCGCTCCACCTTCTGCAGCACGAAGACGTAGAACACCGGCACGAACAGCACGGCCAGCACGGTGGCGGACAACATGCCGCCGAACACGCCGGTGCCGATCGCATTCTGACTGCCGGCGCTGACGCCACTCGCAAACGCCAGCGGCGTGACGCCGAGGATGAAGGCGAGCGAAGTCATGATGATCGGGCGGAAGCGGATCGCCGCCGCCTCGATCGCTGCCTCGCGCAGCGACTTGCCCTCGGCATGCAGGTCCTTGGCGAATTCGACGATCAGGATCGCATTCTTGGCAGACAGGCCGATGATCGCGATCAGGCCGACCTTGAAGTAGATGTCGTTCGGCATGTCGCGGAGCATCACGGCGAGCAGCGCGCCGATGATGCCGAGCGGCACGACCAGCATCACCGATAGCGGGATTGACCAGCTTTCGTACAGCGCCGCCAGCAGCAGGAATACGAACAGGACGCTGAGCCCGAGCAGGAACGGCGCCTGATTGCCCGACTTGATTTCCTGCAGTGACTGCCCGGCCCATTCGAAACCGAACCCGCTCGGCAACTGCTTGGCCAGCCGTTCCATCTCGGCGATCGCCTCGCCGGAGGAGTGGCCCGGCGCACCATCGCCGGCAAAGCGCACCGACGGATAGCCGTTGAAGCCGATCACCTGGATCGGCCCTTTCGACCATTCGGTTCGCGCGAATGCGGAAAGCGGCACCATCCGGCCGCTGGCATTGCGGACGTTCAGCTTGAGCAGATCGTCCGCCTGCATGCGGCGATCGTCCTGCGCCTGAATGGTAACGCGCTGCATCCGGCCTGCGTTGGGGAAGTCGTTGACGTAGGCCGAACCGAGGCTGGCGGTGATGGTGGCGTTGATGTCCGCGAAGGACACGCCGAGCGCGTTCGCCTTTTCACGGTCGATCACCAGATGCAGCTGGGCCGAATTGGCTAGCCCCTCGATCCGAACGCCCGCTAGCACCGGACTGGCGGCGCCTGCCGCAGTCAGGCGCGTCGCGGCATCGTCGAGCGCCGCGCTGCCGCGGCTGCCGCGATCTTGCAGGCGGAAGGTGAAGCCCGTGAAGTTGCCGAGGCCGTCGATCGGCGGCGGCTCGAACGCCATCACCGCGGCGTCGCCGATCTTCGCCAGTTCGACATTGGCACGCCGGGCGATAGCACCGGCGCTGTCGTGGCCGCGCTCGCTCCAATCCTTCAGCGTCACGAACGCTACCGCTGCGCTCTGCGAGTTGCCGGAGAAGCTGAAGCCCGAGACGGTGAACACCTGCGACACGCTGGGGTCGGCGAGGAACACCTTCTCGGCCTGCTCGATCGAGGTCATCGCGCGGGTCTGCGTCGCCTCGGTCGGCGCCTGCATGTCGACGATCAGATAGCCCTGATCCTCGGTCGGCAGGAACGACGCGGGCAACCGCAAGTAAGCCCAGCCGAGCCCCGCCAGCAGCGCCAGATACACCACCATCAGCCGCCCGGTGCGGCTGGTCGCCCAGCCGACGCCATTGCGATAACGGCCGGCGATGCGCACGAAAGTCCGGTTGAACCAGCCGAAGAAGCCGCCCTTCTCGTGGTGATCGTCTGGCACCGGCTTCAGGAACGTCGCGCACAGCGCCGGCGTCAGCGTCAGCGCCAGGAAGCTGGAGAACAGGATCGAAACCACCATCGTCAGGCTGAACTGCCGATAGATGATACCGACCGCGCCGGGGAAGAACGCCATCGGCAAAAACACGGCCGTGAGCACCAGCGTGATGCCGACGATCGCGCCCTTGATCTGCCCCATCGCCTTGATGGTCGCCTCGCGCGGCGACAGGCCTTCGGTCGCCATCAGGCGCTCGACGTTCTCGACCACCACGATGGCGTCGTCGACCAGGATGCCGATTGCCAGCACCATCGCGAACATCGTCAGCACGTTGATCGAGAAGCCGGTGACGAACATCACCGCACAGGTGCCGATCAGCGCGACCGGCACTACCAGGGTCGGGATCAGAGTGTAGCGGATGTTCTGCAAGAACAGGAACATCACCACGAACACCAGCGCAATCGCTTCGGCGAGCGTGTACAGCACCTTCTCGATCGACGCCTTGATGAACGGGGTGGTGTCGTAAGGAATCTCGTAGGTCATCCCTTTCGGGAAATACTGCGATAGCTCCTTCATCTTGGCCGTGACGGCCCTGGAGGTGGCGAGCGCATTGGCGGTCGCCGATAATTGGACGCCGATCGACGCCGCGGGATGGCCGTTCAGCCGACTGTCGGAATTGTAGTCCTCGCCGCCGACCTCGACCCGGGCGACGTCGCGCAGCCGCACGGACGAGCCGTCGCGATTGGCGCGTAGCACGATCGCGCCGAATTCCTCGGGCGTGCCGAGCTGGCCCTTGACCAGGACCGGCGCGGTGACTTCCTGCGACACCGGATTGGGCGTCGCACCAATCCGCCCCGCGGCGACCTGTGCGTTCTGCGCGGCGATCGCGGCTGAAACGTCGCTGACGGTCAAGCCGACGCCGAACAGCTTGTCCGGATCGATCCACACCCGCATCGACCGCTGCGTGCCGAACAACTGCGCCTTGCCGACGCCCTCGATCCGGCGGATCTCGCTGATGATGTTGCGGGTGATGTAGTCGCCGACCGCGATGCTATCGAGCGAGCCGTCGATGGTCTGCACCGAGATGAACATCAGGAAGGTGCTGGAGGCTTCATCGACCAGGATGCCGCGCTGGGTCACGGCGCTGGGCAGCCGCGACTCCACCCGGCGGATGCGGTTCTGCACATCCACTGTCGCCTGCGCCAGCGACGTTCCCGGCTGGAACGACACCTCGATCGAGATCTGGCCGGTCGCATCGGTGGTCGACTCGAAGTACATCAGGCCGGGAATACCGGCGAGCTGATCTTCGATCAGCCGGACCACACCCTGGTAGATCTCTTCGGACGACGCGCCCGGATAGTTCGCGGTGACGGAGATCTTGGCAGGGGCAATGTTGGGGTATTGCGCCACCGGCAGAAACGGGATCGCCAACGCGCCGGCGATCATGATGAAGATGGCGACGACCCACGCGAACACGGGCCGCGCGATAAAGAAATCGGGCATGACCGCCGAGCCTCACTTCGCCTGCGAGGCGGCGCTGGTCGTACCAGCGGCCGCCGCGTTCGGCCACGGCTTCGGATCGACCGCCGCTCCCGGCGACAGCGCCTGAAAGCCCTGCACGACGACGGCATCGCCGGGATGGAGACCGCTGGCGATGATCCAGCGACCGTCGACCAGCCGCGACGGCGTCACGGGGCGAAACTCGGCTTTGCGATCGACCGAAACGACGTAGAGCTGCGCCTGTCCGCCCGGATCGCGGCGGAGCGCGCGCTCGGGCACCGCCAGCGCATTGAGCTGCTCGCCCTGCACCAGCTGCACGCGAACATACATGCCGGGCAACAAATCGCCGTCCGGATTAGGAAACTCGCCGCGCAGCGTGACCTGACCAGTGGTGGCGTCGACAGAAGCTTCAGAGAACAGGAGGCGGCCGCGATGCGCGTAGCTCGCGCCGTCGTCGAACCGCAGACGCACCTCGGCCTCGATCGCATCGCCGGCCTTCGCTGACTGTTGCGCGGCCCGCTTCAACGCCAACAGCTCGTTGGCGGATTGCGTGAAGTCGGCATAGACCGGATCGAGCTGCTGAATGGTCGCCAGGCTTTCGCTGCCACCGACGGTGAACAGTGCGCCTTCGGTGATCAGCGCCCGTCCGATGCGGCCGGTGATCGGCGCACGGACTTCGGTGTATTGCAGATCGAGCTCGGCGGCCTGCAGGCCGGCGCGCGCGGAGGCCTCATCCGCCTCGGCCTGTGCCAGTTCGGCGACTGCCTTGTCGTAGAGTTGGACTGTGGTGACGTCGCGATCCTTCAGCCGGGTCTGGCGCTCGGCCTGCTGGGCCGCCAGCGTGCGTGTTGCCACCGCACGCTGCAGCGTCGCCTTGGCGCTGGCGACACGAACCTGGAACGGCGCCGGGTCCAGCCGGTACAGCACGTCGCCCTGCTTGACGATGGTACCTTGTTGGAACACGCGCTCGATGATGATGCCCGAGACCCGCGGACGCACTTCCGCGATCCGCGTCGGCGCGATGCGGCCGGGCAGATCGCTGACGATGCGCAGCGTCTCCGGCACGACTGTGACCACGCTCACCACGACCGGCGGCGCCTGCTTGTCGGCTCCTGCTTGTTTGCCGTCACCGCAGCCGGCCAGACTCACCACCACGCCAAACGCGCAAGCGGCCCGGAGGGCGGCCTTTGTCTTCGTCGTCACGCAACTCACCTTTGCTCCGCACGGCTGCGAGCCCCCCGGCCGCCGCAAACCGCTCAAAAGATACCATCCGGTTGGTATATTACATTCTTGACAATGACAACGGGGCGACGCCAGGATTCACCACAGTCGTTCTAAAGAAAGTTGTCTCGCCGCAATGAGCAGCGCCCATGAGCGAAAGAAACAACCGGAAGTCGTCCGCCGCGCCTTGATCGATTGTGCCGCCACTCTGGCGATGGAGCGGGGGCTACAAGCGGTAACGGTGCAGGCCGTTGCCGCCGCCGCAGGCGTCACAAAAGGCGGCCTATTTCATCATTTTGCGACCAAGGAGAAGTTAATCGAGGCGGTCTTCGACGCCCAGCTCGACATCTTCGGTGCCGCCGTCGAAGAGGCTCTACAGGATGATCATTCCAGTTACGGCTGCTTCACCCGCGCCTATGTCCGGGCGACCTTCAATCTCAGCGAACAAGACGATAGCCAGTGCGGCGGCGCTTTGGCGGTATCGATGATGACCGACCCGCTGTTGCGACCGCGCTGGTCTGCCAGAATGCGGGCATGGCTGACGAAGTATAAAAAGACCGACTCGGCACCGGCGCTGGAGATCGTGCGACTCGCCGCCGATGGCGCCTGGCTCGCCGACCTCAGCCACCTCGCCCCGGATCTTCGGATGGACCCCAAGAAGCTGCTGGCGCGACTGTTGGCAATGACTCGGAAAGACTGAGCGGGAAAGCTAAAGACCCGCGAGACGCACACGCCGCATCACGACCGATCACAACTCACTGGCCCAGACATCCGCAGACATGATCCGGCGCATCGACGGCATCCCGCGATCGTAGTTGTATCGCGTCCCGGGGACGCTACGTTCCGCCGTGTTCGGCGATTCCTGCGAGGAATGGCCGGGCCCAATGGAGAGATCAGATGACCAAGACCGGCGCCGCTTTGCTCGCGGCAGCGACCATCCTCACCCTGGCGGCGGCTCCGGCCTCGGCCCGCGATTTCCCCTACTGCCTGCAAGGCGGCGAATGGGGCTATCCGGGTAATTGCCAGTTCGACTCGTACCAGCAGTGCATGGTGACGGCTTCCGGCACCCGCGCCTATTGCGACATCAATCCGGTGGTAGCGTTCCGTGCGCAGCAGCAGGCCGCCGAGCCGCAAGACGTTCCGCCGCCGCAACAGCAGCCGCGCAAGCGCCGGCACTAATCAGCTGCGCTTATTTCGCGCGCGCAACGGCCCTAAACGCCAGCTCCAAAAAACAACGGCGCCGCTTCCTCTCGGAAGCGACGCCGTAAAACTTTGATCAGGCCACCGACCTATTCGTCGCGATACACCTTTTCGCGCTTCTCATGGCGCTCCTGGGCTTCGACCGAGAGCGTCGCAATCGGGCGCGCCTCGAGCCGCTTGAGAGAGATCGGCTCGCCGGTCTCTTCGCAATAGCCGTAGGTGTTATCTTCGATACGTTGCAGTGCTGCGTCGATCTTGGCGATCAGCTTGCGTTGACGGTCGCGAGCGCGCAGCTCAATAGCGCGGTCGGTTTCGGAGGAGGCGCGATCAGCCAAGTCGGGATGATTGACGTTCTCTTCCTGCAGTGCCTGGAGCGTGAGTTTGGCTTCACGCAGGATCTCGTCCTTCCAAGCCAACAATTTGGCGCGAAAATAATCGCGCTGCCGCTCGTTCATGAACGGCTCTTTCTCGGATGGTCGATAGTCTTTCAACTTTTCCAAGGGCAATCCATGATCCACATCAGGCGGTAAACACCCCGCCTGCGCGGCAGCTTATATAGCGCTGGGTTGTGACAGACAATATCGTCCGCGCCGATCGCACCGGAACGGCGGAATAGCTGGGGAACAGGAATCGCAGGCTTAGGCTTGGCCGGCTTTGGCGAGTTCGACCTCGACCCGCAGCTCGATCTCCGCCAGTACCGCGTCGAGGCCGGGATCGCCGGAGGAGTTCTTCAGTTCGGCCGCCGCCGCGCGCAGCCGCGCCACCGTTGCACCGTCCAGCATCCCCGACAGCAGGCCGATCTTCAGATCGTCGAGCGCATCGAGCGCTGTCCGTCCGCGCTGCACCGAGCGCTTGCGGCGTTCGGTGGCATCCTCCACCCCCTGCATGGCGAGCAGCGCATCCAGCGCCGCCGGCGGCCGCGGCGCACTGATCGGCTTGGCTTCCGATTGCGTTGGGGCGGTGGGGAGCGAAAACGTGCTCGATCCGGAGCGCCGGACAGTGCCGGAGCCGGTCGATGTGGTGGTGCCGTTCGGACCGTAAATGCGCATCGTATCTCTCGCCGTGTCCAGGCTCGCCGAGGAACAGCTTACACCCAGGGCGGCAACAGGGCTGAGGCCCCCGATCCGCAGCAAAGCGGTTTATGGTTAACGATGGGTAAACAGCCCGGCAAGAATTGCCGGTGACGGCAGTTTCGCCGCGGTTGGAACCCAAACGGAACTCCGGAGAAGGGAACTTCCCCTCGGAAAATCAACAAGTTGCTTCAGATTCGCGGGTGGCACAGGACTGGCAAGGAAAGACTGACCGCATCGTTCGCAACAGCGGCGATGGATCGACAGGAGCCGACAATGCCGCGCGTATCGACCCAACTCGTAAGGCTGGCTGCGGCGGCGCTGTGCGTGCTGCTCCTGTCGGGCGTGGGGGCCAATGCGACGTCGCGCATCAAGGACCTCGCCAATATCGAAGGCATCCGCCAGAACCAGCTGATCGGTTACGGCCTGGTGGTCGGCCTCAACGGCACCGGCGACACCCTCAACAACATCCCCTTCACCAAGCAGTCGCTGCAGGCGATGCTGGAACGTATGGGCGTCAACATCCGCGGCGCCACCATCCGCACCGGCAACGTCGCCGCCGTGATGGTCACCGGCAATCTGCCGCCGTTCGCCACCCAGGGCACCCGGATGGACGTCACCGTCTCGGCGCTGGGCGACGCCAAGAACCTGCAGGGCGGCACCCTGCTGGTCACCCCCCTGCTCGGCGCCGACGGCAACGTCTACGCGGTCGCCCAGGGCTCGCTGGCGATCGGCGGTTTCCAGGCCGAGGGCGAAGCCGCCAAGATCACCCGCGGCGTGCCGACGGTCGGCCGGATCGCCAATGGCGCCATCATCGAGCGCGAGATCGAATTCGCCCTGAACCGGCTGCCGAACGTGCGTCTGGCGCTGCGCAATGCCGACTTCACCACCGCCAAGCGGATCGCCGCCGCCGTCAACGACTACCTCGGCACCAAATGCGCCGAGCCGCTCGACCCGTCGACCGTCCAGCTTTCGATCCCCGGCGAGTTCAAGGGCAACGCGGTGGCACTGCTCACCGAGATCGAGCAGTTGCAGGTCGAACCGGACCAGGCCGCCAAGATCGTAATCGACGAACGCAGCGGTATCATAGTCATGGGTCGTGACGTCCGAGTTGCCACCGTGGCGGTGGCCCAGGGCAACCTGACGGTGTCGATCTCCGAAAGTCCGCAGGTGAGCCAGCCGAATCCGCTCGGCGGCGGCCGCACCGTCGTCACGCCGAATTCCAGGATCGGGGTCACCGAAGACGGCAAGAAGCTCGCCGTGGTCAAGGACGGGGTGTCGCTGCAGCAGCTGGTCGACGGCCTCAACAGCCTCGGCATCGGCCCGCGCGACCTGATCGGCATCCTGCAGGCGATCAAGGCCGCCGGCGCCATTGAAGCCGACATCGAGGTGATGTGATGACGATCGCCACGACCTACGGGCCGACCCTGCCGACCTATAACGGGCGGCCCGACTTTGCCCTCGCCGAAGCGCTGTCGAAGGTGCCGGCGCAGGTCCAGGACAAGGCCCAGAAGACCGCCAAGGACTTCGAGGCGATGTTTCTCAACACCATGTTCTCGCAGATGACTTCCGGGCTGAAGGGCGAAGGACCGTTCGGCGACACCGTCGGCACCGGCGTTTGGCGTTCGATGCTGACCGAACAGCATTCGCAGATGGTCGCCAAGGCCGGTGGCGTCGGCATCGCCACCGACGTGTACCGCTCGCTGATCCTGCAACAGGCAGCCCGCTCCTAAGCGCAAAGGACGACGCCATGACCGCGATGCAACGCCCGCAAGCCCAGCCCGCCGCCGTTCAACCGGTGGCAACGCCCGCCGACGCGCGCAAGCTCGCCGAGGGCCTGATCACGCTGATGGATTCGCTGCTGAAGGTGATCGAACACGAGACCGAGCTGGTCCGTGCCGGCAAGATCGCCGAAGCGATGCGGCTCGAGGTCGACAAGACCGAAGGCACCAAGCGCTACATCAGCGCGATCACGCTGGTGCGCGCCAGCCAGCCCTACATGTCCAAAGCGACGCCGGACCTGCTCGCGACGCTGCACCGGCATCACGAAGTGTTCCGCGCGATGCTGCAGGTCAACCTGACCGTGCTCGCCACCGCGCATGCGGTGTCGGAAGGCATCGTGCGAGGCGTCAACGCCGAAGTGCAGAAGCGCAACGCGCCGCAGACCTACACCGCCTACGGCCGTCACACCGGTCCGAGTCCGCGCCAGCTGACGCCAATCGCAGTCAGCCGTTCGCTGTAACGCCTCCCCTCACGACGACCTTGCAGGCCCGACGCGCATTGGCGCGAGATGTTGCACGCCTGCGCGATGCAAAGCTTTCGATTTAAATCATCGGAATCTTTGCAGGAGGAATTTCAGAACTGTTTGCCACGATGCTCGAGGAGGTGTGGGATTGACCTGATGGAGGCCAGGAGGCTGACATGAGTATCGATTTCAACATCAAGCCGGTGGGGGCGCCGGTGATCACGCCGATCCTCAGGCCGGAGCCTGAGGCGGTGCAAGCGGCCGTACCGACCGATCTGCCGGCGCCACAAAGCGTCACCGCGGCAGACGGCGGATCGGCGACGACTGCCACCAAGTCCGGAAGCAACCCTGCGTCTTCGATCGCCCGCCAGGTGATCTTCGATCAGGCTGCGGCCGAGATGGTGTACGTGGCGGTCGATCAGAACACGCAGTCGGTGATCAGCCAGTATCCTGATTCCTGGCAGCTCAAGGCACGCGCTTACTTCCGCGAACTCGATCAATCGAAGCCGCAGCGCATCGGATCGCTCGCAACCGACCGCGTCGCCTGACGCCGAGTTGGAATGAGACCGAATCTCCCGGCCCGCCGGTTGCGGGCGCGGGCGCTTTGCGCTGCGCAGAGGAAATGATGTGAGCAGAGCGCAAACACCGCAACGGCCATTGCGTTACGGACGGCCGCTGAGACCCGCGGCGATGTTGCGATTGATGTCGATCAGCGCCTGCAGGCGTTCGACTTCCGGCTTGATCTGCAAGGCGCTGGACTGGCTCATCACGAACACGCCGATGTTGGCGATGTTCTGCCGGATCTCGATCGACTGCGGATTGTCGTCGCGCATCGCCTCGGTGACGAAGATCGACCAAAGTTTGCGATTGAACAACAGCGCTTCCTGAAGTCCGATCGCACCCTTCTCGTCCCAGTTCGTGACGACGTCCTGCAATTGCTTAGCCGCCTTCAGCAGCGCCTGCGCTTCGATCTCGCGGGGAGATGCAGTCCTCTGCGCCGTTCTGGCGTAAGCTTGCGCGGCACTCGACATCGGCTACCTCGACAACAATTCTTCTTCACGCTTGATGAGGGGGCGCAGCTCTCTGAGTGCCTTATAGAGATTGCCGCTTAAGATATGATTACTGGTTGCTTCAATCGTTTCGCGGAAGCTCGGCACGGCTTCGATCAACTCTTTGATGAAACCTAGATACAAATCCTGATAAGCTGGGATGTCGTTCTGCAGATACATCATCTGCACACAGAGATAGATTCGCTTCACCGGCGTGTTCGCAGTCTCCGCGGTGAGAATGTCCTTCTCGCGCAGAATCGGCGCATCGCCGTCGATCAGAAACGTGGTGCGGGTGTCGGAGTTGGTGATCACGCTCTGGCCGATCACGATCCGCTCGAACGGCTTCAATTCGACTCGCAGAGGCATCGCTTCTCCCTTCGCATATGGTCACGGGACCGAGATCGACTCATCCTCCAGCCCTTTTTCCTTATGCGCAGGGTTTGCGAATCGATCCAGTACCAACGCGCCGTACTTTCAGGGGAAAAATGCAACGGGAGATTGCACGACGCCGAATCGCGCCGCCGCCCGGGACGTGGCCGCCCCGTGATCGCCGCCCCGGCGCGAGGCCGGGGCCGTTGCGATTACCGCAGCAATTGCAGGACGCTCTGCTGCGACTGGTTGGCCAGCGACAGCGCCGACACCGCGATCGATTGCCGGGTCGACAGCGCCTGACTGTTGGCCGCTTCTTCGTTGGTATCGGCGAGCGTCAGGTTCGCCGAGCCGGTCTGCAGCACGTTGATCAGGCTCTTGGCGAAGTTCTGGCGGATCTGCACGATCGACAGGTTTGAACCGTAGGACGACGCCTGCGAGCGCAGCGTGGTCGACGCGGTGTTGAGCGCAGCGAGCGTCCTGTTGGTCGCGGCGTTGTCGATGAAGTCGGTGCCGGCGACCAGCGTCGGCAGGCCAAGCGCTGCGGGCGTCAGCGCGGTGCCGACGATGGTCAGCGTCGAATTGCCGGTTTCGTTGAACACCAGCTTCAGCGTGTCGCCGTTCAGCAGGTTGACGCCGTTGAACGACGCGTCCTGCGACGTGGTGGTGATCTGCGCGATGACGTTGTTGTACTGCTCGACCAGCTTGGCGCGCGCCGCCTGCGAATTGAGATCGGCGACCGGCGGGTTCGGCGTGGTGAAGGTCAGGGTCGAGGTGATCGAGCCGCCGAGCACGCCGCCGTCCGCAGCCGAGCCGAGCGTCGACGACGCGTAGTCGTTGCTCGCCGAGATCATCAGCACGCCATTGGCGTCGACCTGCGCGGTGAGGTTGTTCGGCGCGAGCGCGGCGTTGAGCTGCGCCAGCGTCTTCACCGTGCCGCCGGTACCGTCGCCGAACGTGACGCTGACCGGCGTGCCGCCCTTGAAGGCGGTGAAGGTCATGGTCTTGCCGGAGACGCCGCCGGCGCCGGAGGCGCGCGACGCCTGGAACACCGTCGAGGTGCCGGTGTTGCCGGCGAGGCCGAGCGCCAGCATGGCATTGCCGGTGCCGCTGATGGTGAGGTCGGAGGCGCTGCCGGTCGAGATCTTCAGCGAGCCGCTCGACAGCGACGAATTGGCGGAGCCGAGCTGGGTCGTCAGCGTCGCACCGGTCTGCGACAGCGTCGCGGTCTGCACGCCGGTGGCAAGGTCGATCGCTTTCAGCACGTCGGCGACGGTGCCGCCCTGCAAATAGACGGTCGAATTGCCGAGCCCGTCGGTCTCGACGTGGCCAGTCACGCCGGTGTGGGTCGCCGAGGCGAGCGGGACCGGCGCGTTCTTGAAGGTGATGGTCTTGCCGTTGACGGTGAGGATCGAGCCATCGTCGATCAGCGTGCCGATCGTGGAGGGCCCGGTGATACGCGGCGCGTCGAGCGTAGTCGGGCCGGAACCAGTCGAGGTGGTGAGATTGAGCGACTTTAGCAAGTCGGCCGGACCGGTGACGTGGAGGTCAGCGCCGGTCGAAGAATTCAGCGTAACCACGCCGGTACCGCTGATCGAGGATGGCGTACCGTTGGCCGTGAAGGTCGCAACGCCGCCCGAGATGTTGGCCGACTTGACGCCGCTGGCAAGATCGATCGACGTCAGCACGTCGCCGACGGTGGCGTTGGTGAAGGTGTTGCTGGTGCCGAGATAGATCGTCGAATTGCCCTGGGAGTCGGCAACGATGTTGCCGAGCACACCGGACCCGACCAGCAGGCCGGCCGGCGACGGCGGATCGGACGCCTTGAAGGTGATGGTCTTGCCGTTCACCGTCAGCGTGGTGCCGTCGGCGATCGCAGCGCCCAGGCCGCCCACCGTGTTGAACAGCTTGGTGCTGGCAGTGATCGGCGACGCGGCGCCAGTGCCGAGCGATGTCGACACCGGTGCGCTGAAGCCGAGCTTGGCCAGCACCGTGCCACCCGAGGTGTCGGAGATCGACAGCGCGCGGTTGGTGCCGGTGTGCAGCTCGAGGTGGCCGCTGGCGTTGACCACCGATGGATTGCTGGTGTTGCCGTTGATGGTGTCGACCGTGGCGAGCAGCGCATTGATCGGCTGATTGACGCCGATCGTATAGTTGCCGTTGCTGTCGACCGTCGGAGTGCCGGTGGCGGTGAAGGTGATGGTCTTGCCATCGACGACCAGCACATCGCCGGCCTGCGGGCCGGTCGGAGTCGTGGTCAAACCGTTGGTGAGCGACGAGATCAGATCGGTGCCGGTCGCAGTCGCCGTCGCGGTGCCGGTGTAGAGCACACCACCCGTCGAGGTCGCATCGGTCGGAACGTTCTTGGTGACCGCGGTGCCGGGCAGCGAGCCGATGGCGCCGCCCAACGTGTCGGTCAGCGACACGCCGCTGGTGCCGCCGGCGGTGCCGTCATAGATCACGTTGCTGGTCGCGATCGCGCTGGCGAAGGTCTGGGTGCCGCGCAGATCGTTCGGAGTGGCGCCCGCGATGGTCGCCGCAACGTTGGATTTAGTGGAATAGCCGACGTTCGACTGCAGCGCCTGGTTGGCGATCGACTTGGCGGTGTCGATCAGCTTGTTGAGCGAGGTGATGCCGGTGTTGGCCGCCTGCAGGATCTGGACGCCGTTGCCGATGCCGTCGAGCAGGTTGTTGATGTCGCTGGCGCGGCTATCGAGCCCTGCTGCGGTGAAGAAATTAGTCGGATTGTCGAGCGCGGTGTTGACCTTCTTGCCGGAAGCAAGACGGTTCTGCGTCGTCGCCAACAGATCGGCAGTCGACTGCAGCGATAGCAGATTCTGGCGAACCGCTGCCGAGAGAACCACATCAGCCATGGTGCAAACCTTCCTGATCCGCGCTGGACGTCGACCTTCAGTCGCACGTCGCTGCTCGCGTCGAACGGTCGTTGCCGCTGCGACACTTGCCGGTTGTGTTTAGACGCCTGTTCTGGAGAGGGACCTCGGCTGCACGACACACGTGCGCACCGGATCAACGCGGCCGATTCTCGGCCTACCTTCTTCCTGAGCACCCGGGACTATGGCGGGGGCCATTTAAAATATGGTTAACAGCGTCTTAAGGGTAAAAAGGTCAATTAAATCAATAGATCGGGTGTTTGCCCGCGATCACCCCTGCCCGGTTAGCGACCAATTTATTAACTGATTCGCTCATTCGGGCACCGGCGATCCGACACCACCAAGCCGACCCGTGGACCGGCACGGGATTCAGACGGCCGGTCCAGCATGGTTTATGAATTATTTACACGGCTGACGGAGGATCACCCGCCTACGGGTTCTCTGAGGTGCGTCACAGGGCCTGAGGAGCTACCATCACTCCATCAGATTCGGATCCTTGAGATGCAGCCTGGACGCAGCAAGGCCATTCCCACCCGCAACACCTCCGACAAGGCTTACGAGCCCGCGCTGCTATTGATGCGCGCACGCGTGCTGCATCAGCAGGGCCAGCTCGACGAGGCCCGCTCCGCCTATAAGAAGGTGCTGAAGAAGGCGCCCGACAATTTCATGGCGCTGCACTTCTACGCGCTCGCCGAGTATCAGAGCGGCAACGCCGAGCTCGGCATCAAGACGCTGAAGCGCGCCCTGCTGATCGATCCGAAGGCGGCGCAGGCCCACTCCGACATGGGCAGCATGCTGATCGCCGTCGGCCGCTACGACGACGCGCTCGTGTCGTGCGACAAAGCGATCGCAATTGATCCGACGCTGATGCTGGCCCACGCCAACCGCGGCCTCGCCCTCACCGGCCTTGCCCGCTATGAGGACGCGATCGCCAGCTACGACAAGGCGATCGAACTGACGCCGGATCGCGCCGACACCTGGAACGATCGCGGCAACGCGCTGCACAAGCTCGGACGCTATCCCGAGGCGCTGGCGAACTACGACAAGGCGATCGAGATCGATCCGCTCAACGACGTCGCCTTCATGAACCGCGCCGGAACCTATAAGGAGCTGAAGCAACTCGACAAGGCGCTGGCGAGCTACGATCGCGCGCTGTCGATCGGCAAGCGGCCGGTCGTCGCCGGCCTCGCCCGTGCCGAGACCCTGCTGTTCATGCGCAACGTCAAGGACGCGCTCGCGACCTGCACCGCCGTGCTCAAGATCGAGCCGAACTCGGTCATGGCGCTGACGCTGCTGGGCAACTGCATGGCCTCGCTCGGCGATGCCGAGACCGCGATCGCCTTGCATAGCCGCGCGCTGGAGCTGATGCCGAACTACGAAGCGGCGATCTCCAGCAAGATCTTCTCGATGGATTTCTGCGCCGGCATCGGAGTCGAGCCCCAGCAGGAGGCCCGCAAGAGCTGGTGGACGCAAATCGGCGCACCGATCTATCGCGCCTGCGCCTCGCCGCCGATCAACGACCGCGATCCGGATCGGCGTCTGGTGGTCGGCTATGTGTCGGCCGACTTCCGTGCGCATTCGGCGGCATTCTCGTTCCGCCCGGTGATCGAACATCACGATCACAGCCAGTTCGAGGTGATCCTATATTCGGGCGTGGTGGTGCCGGACGATTCCACCCACACCTTCGAAGCAGCCGCCGACAAATGGCGGGATGCGACCCTGATGAGCGACCAGCAGCTCGCCGACCAGATCAAGCAGGACAAAGTCGATATCCTGGTCGACCTCTCCGGCCATTCCAGCGGCAACCGGCTACGCGTGTTCGCCCGCAAGCCGGCCCCGGTGCAAGTCACCGCCTGGGGCCATGCGACCGGCACCGGCCTGCCGGTGATGGACTATCTGCTCGGCGACCCGGTGGCGATCCCGGCCGAAGACCGCCATCTCTATGCCGAGGCGGTCTATAATCTGCCGTCGATCGTCATCATCGAGCCGCTGCCGCAGCAATGGAGCTCTGCGGAGCTGCCCTTCGACCGCAACGGCTACCTGACCTACGGCTCGTTGAACCGCATCTCCAAGATCTCCGACGCGGCGATCGACGTCTGGTCGCAGGTGCTCTCCGCATCACCGACCTCCCGGCTGATCCTGAAGGATCATCAGATCGACGACCCCGCGGTGCGACAGACGCTGCTGGAGAAGTTCGGCGCGCGCGGCATCGCGGCCAGCCGTATCACCCTGCTCGGCTCGAGCTCGCGTCAGGACCACCTCGAAACGCTGAAGCAGATCGATCTTTGCCTCGACCCGTTCCCCCAGGCCGGCGGTGTCTCGACCTGGGAAGCGTTGCACATGGGCGTGCCGGTGGTCAGCCGGCTCGGCCAAACCGTGCCCAGCCGGGTCGGCTGCGCGGTGCTGGCTGCGGCTGGCCTGCCCGACTTCGTTGCCACCGACGATGCGCGCTACATCGAGATTGCCAGCAAGCCTGATCTGGACCGGCTGCGCTTGATCCGCCGCGGCCTGCGCGATTTCATCCTGCAGCGCTGCGGCCCGGCTGCCTACACGCGCGCGGTCGAAGACGCCTACCGGACGATGTGGAAGCGCTGGTGCACCACCCCGTTCGACGAGGCCAAGGACCGGGCGCTGCGCCGCGGGCGTTGAGGCCGCCTGCGCTACACCCCCGCGCCGCCGCTGTGCTTCGGCGCCACACCGGGGACAAATGGCGCGATCAGCATTTCGCGCTTGATCAGTTCATCGTCGATCGACGGCAACTGGCTCTCCAGCGGCGCGCCGAACTTCAGCACCGGATACAGCTTCTGCGCCGGGTTGATCTCGACGTTACAGAACACCGGCCCCTTGCGGGCATAAACCTCGCGGAGCTGCTCGGCGATATCGGCGCTGCGGCTGATCGTGACCACCGGCAGATCCATCGCCTCGGCGACTTTGCGGAAGTCCACAAACGACAATCCGCTTGGTGCATCGACGCCGACATAGTGGCCGTCGAGCCAGGTCTCCAGCGTCTGCTTCTGGATGCCGTGGCCATGATTGTTGAACAGCATCAGCCGCACCGGCAGTTCGTGTCGCTTCAGCAGCGCCAGCTCACCGAGCGACAGCATCAGGCCGCCGTCGCCGATGATGCAGGTGACGCTGCCCTTCGCCTGCACCGCGGCGCCGATCGATGCCGCCAGCGCGTAGCCCATCGCGGTGTTGTTCCAGTCCGAGATCAACCGCTGGCCGCGCTTGATGCGAAAGCCGTTGCAGGTCCAGGTCAGGTTGCCGCCGGTGTCGACATAGATCAGCTCGTCGGCCGGCGCCGCATCGCTGAGCTTATCGACGAAGTCATAAGCGTCGACGAAGCCGGCATTGTCGGGAGCGGAGCCCGGTCGATCGTCCGGCAAGGCGATGCGCCAATGCGCGATCGTATTCAGCCAGGGCTCGCGCGGCGGCGCCGCCTCGACTGCGGCGAGCAGCTTCGGCACGAATTCGTCCAGTCGAGCCGCGATACGAGTCGCGATACGAATGCCGCGATCATCGAACTTGTCCATCTCGCCCCGACTGGCATCGACCATCACGATCGTCGCTTCGCGCGCGAACGACGGCAGAATGCCGCCGGTGACGTTCTGCGACAGCCGGCTGCCAAGGCACAGGATCATGTCGGCGTTCTGCACCGTGAAGTTACCGCGCCGCGGCCCATAGACACCGAACGGCCCAACCCGCAGCGGATGATCAGCCGCGATCAGATCGGTGGCAGCCCAGGTGGTCAGCACCGGCATGCCGAGGCGATCGACGAGTTGATCGAGCGCGGCTCCGATCCGCGGTGTCGCAAGCCCGCCGCCGAGGATCAGCGCGGGACGTTTCGCGCGCGCGATCAGCGGCAGCAGCGCCGCAATCTCCGCGTCGAGATCGCTCGGTGCGGCTGCAGGCTCGGGCGTGAAGCCCGGCAACGCGTCGGGATCAATCTCGGCGCGCTGCAGATCGTCCGGCAGATCGATCAGCACCGAACCGGGCCGTCCCTCGAACGCGAGATGATAGGCCTTCTCCAGATGATAGCGGATCGTGGTGGGATCGGAGATCTGCACCGCGTATTTAGTCACCGTGGCGAAAATGGAGGTGACGTCGGTCTCCTGAAAGCCGAGCTGACGGATCTGGTTCTTGCCCTTCAGCCGATGGGTCGCGACCTGTCCGGTGATCATCAGCGTCGGCACCGAATCGTAATAGGCGCAGCACACGCCGGTCAGCAGGTTGGTGGCGCCGGGGCCAGAGGTGGTGATGGCGACGCCGAGCTTGCCGGTGGCACGCGCATAGCCGTCCGCCGCGATCGCAGCCGCCTGCTCGTGCTGCGGGAAGATCGGCGTGACATCCGGATGGCGCTGCGCGGAGTCGAACATATGCACTGCTGCGCCGCCCGAAATGCCGAACACATGGGTGACGCCGCGCCGCGCCAGGAAATCGATGACGTAGTCGGAGAGCTTCACGCGTGTCCTCCTTGCGCGGCCGATCAATTGCCGTGCCGGCGCAACTTGTAGATGTTCGGATCAGCGGCGAGCCGATCGGTCAGCGCCGCGCCGCCATCGCGCCAGGCATCGTGCACCACCGAGAAATTGCGCCCGCCGGTCGCGGCGCGGCCTGCCTCAAACGCCCATTCGATGCAGCCGAAGATGTCCTCGTAGGACGTTCCCTGCGCGCCGCTGTCGAGAAACTCCAGCGTGCGGCGCAGATTGACGCCTGCGTCGTCGCCGGCATCAACGGTCTGGCGATGGATCTTGGTGTTGACCCAGCCGGTGCCGACCGCGATCGCGTGCACGTCCGCATACTCGTCGTCGAGCAGCTCGCACAGCTTCACCAGCATCACCTTGCCGAGACAATAGGCCGAGTAGTTGCGGAACGGGCCGTTGATGCCGCCCCCAACCAGGAACGCGACCTTGGCGGTCGAGGCTTGCGCACGCAGCGGATACAGCGCGTGCAGCAGCCGCATCTGAGCGACGGAATTCAGCGACAGCGACGCCGCCCACTCCTCGAAATCACGCCCGAAGAAATCGCCGATCGGCGACAATTGCCCCGCGGCACTGATCAGCCGCTCCCAGGGATTGCCGAGCGCCGCGATCTCCGCCGCCGCACTGCGCACGCTGCTGGCATCGGTCAGATCGCAATGCACCAGATGAATGCCGGCGTCAGCCTGCAGCTCGCTCAAATTCTCGCTCGACCGATACGTGCCGATGACATCGTAGCCCTGCGCGCGATAGAGCTGCGCCAGCTTGATGCCGATGTCACTGGAGATCGCCGCGATGATGACGCTGCCGCTCATCGCTGGCCCCCGTAGGTCTTTGCCGCAGCCTGGGCAAAGGCTTGCGCGAGAGCGCCGTTGTTGTCGGTCATCAGGCCATACCAGGGATCGTCGGTTGTCATTGCGAGCGAAGCGACGCAATCTAGGGGCTTCACTGCGCGGCGAAGGATTGCTTCGTCGCGGAGCCTGTGCTCGGACGGCGCAAAGCGCCGATCCGGGTGCTCCTCGCAATGACCGGGAAAGGCTGCGGACAACAACGACAGCGGAAAGTCGAGCTGCGCCAGCGCCAGGCTCGCCGGATTGCCGATGTCACGGTGATAGCTGCCGTTGTGGAACGCGAAGATCCGCCTCATGAAGACGGGCAGCACTTCAGTCGAGAAATCCGCCACAGGCTTGCCGAGCGAGGCGATGAAGTCGATCACCTCGGGCTCGACGATATACACCGCAGCGTTGGCGAGATTGCCCTTGGGATGGTGCGGCTTCTCATCCATCTCCAGCACGCGCCCAGCAGAATCGAGCGTGAGGATGCCGCAGCTCTGAGGCTGATCGGTGACGAAGCTCATCATCGTCATCGCCGTATCTGGGGGGCGCCCCGCATGGGCGGCGAGGAAGGCGCGCGGATCGAACAGGCTGAGATTGTCGGCATGGGCGAACAGCGTCGGCCCTTCCGTCAAGCGCTCCCGCTGCCGCAGCAGCGTGCCGGCGGTGCCGAGCAGCGTGGTTTCGGGCGCAAGGATCACGCGCTCCGCCCACGGACTGCGGCGGATGTACTCGCTCACGAGATCGGCGTGGTGATGCAGATTGACGACGATCTCCGAAAACCCGGCCTCACTCAGCATCTGCAACCACAGCCCGAGCAGCGGGCGCCCGGCGATCGGCATCAGGCACTTCGGCAGCACGTCGGTGAGCGGCGCCAGCCGCGTGCCGAGGCCGGCCGCGACCAGCAACGCCTTGGAGCCGCCGCTCACGTGTCGAGCTCCCGGATGATATCGCGGGCGGTGACTGGGATATTGCCGATCCGGCCGACCTGGCAGGCGGCGGCGATCGAGGCCAAGTACGCACTACGCCAGATGTCGGTGCCGATCGCCAGCGCCAGCGCGGCGCAGACGAAGAACGAGTCGCCGGCGCCCGCCGCGTCCTTCGGCGCGGTGTTGAACGCCGGCAGCCGATCGGTCACCACCGTGCCGGCGCTGCTGGTCTCGGCGTGCACCAACAGGCCCTCGGCTGCCAGCGTCAGGATCACGTTCTTGGCGCGTGCCTTTTCGCGCAAGGCTTCAACCAGCACGACGAGACCGGAGTCGAAATCGCGCATCGCCAGCCGCGCTTCGCGCTCGGTCGGCTTGATCAGCAGCATCTCGGTGAACCGCGAAATATCACCGACCTGCGACGATGATTGGCTGTCGGCAACCATCGGCACGCCGCGAGCGCGGCACGCCTGCCCGATCGCCTCGACCAACCGAGACGGCAGGCAGCCGTAATTGAAGTCGGAGAACACCACCAGATCAGTCGTCGGCAGCCGGTGCTCGATCGTCTCCAGCATCCGGGTCTGCAGATCGGCATCGACGTCGTGCTGCTTGAGGTGGCTGACGCGCAGCAGCGTCTTGTTGCCGGCGCGGAACCGCTGCTTCGTCGTGGTCGGCCGGCTCTCGTCGGTGAGGATGGTGGCGTCGACGTTGTAGGAAGCCAGCCGCTCCTGGGCAAAGTCCGCCATCGCGTCGCCGCCGCCGACGGTGAGCAGGCCGACCTGCGCGCCCATGCCGGCCGCATGACCGGCGACGATGCCGGCGCCGCCGACGAACAGTTCGCGCAGCACCGGCGTCACCACGATGGTCGGATCTTCCTGCGACAGGCCGAGCGGATCGCAAGCGATATATTCGTCGACGATCAGATCGCCGATCACCAGCACGCGCAGCTTCGGAAATCCGGCCAGCACGTTCTTCAGTTCGGCCAATTCGAAACGATGCCGACGCGGATAGTCGAGCGGCTTGACGATCGACGACGGATTGAATTCTCGGAACTCGCGCTTGATCAGATCGAGCGACGAGAACGCGACCTCGCCGGAGGAGAACACCAGGCGGCCGCCATAACCGTCGAGCACCGCCTTTTCGGGATTGTCGGCGCCCTCGTGCTCCTTGCCTTTCACAACGACATTCGGCTGCAGCGCCGCGATGAAATCCTCCGCAGCATCGTGCAGCAGAAAGGCGTGGTCGACCACGCCGATGGCGCGCACACCTTCGAGCCGCAGCTCGGCCGGCAGCATCCAGTCGTAACCCGTTTCGGCAGTGACGCCGACGACCAGATAGTCGCCGCAATCGGCGGCGAATTTCAGAAGCCGCAGATGGCCGGGATGAACGATGTTGAAATTACCGGCGACGAACACGATGCTGCGCCGACGACCCGCCTTTTTCCGGATCTCCGCAAGCTCGGTGCTGGTCTCGGGATGCGGCATCGGCATCACCTCAGCGACGGATCGATTTCGATCAGCGGGCGCACGCTGCGGCGATGCTCCAGATCGTCCAGCGCCTCGTTGATCTCGTCGAGCGCGTAGCGGCGGGTGAACATCGCATCGAGCGGCAGCTTGCCGTCGCGGTACAGCCCTGCCAGCAATTCGATGTCGCGTTCCGGCTTGCTGTCGCCGCCCCAGGTGCCGAGGATCCGCTTGCCGCAGATCAGTTCGAACGGATCGAGCGCGATCTTCTCACCGCTGCGCGGATGCGAGGCGAACACGCACAGTCCGCCGAACCGCCGCGTGGCGTCGAACGCTTGCTCGATGACGCGGGTGAGTCCAGCGGATTCAATCGCGTAGTCGACGCCGAGGCCACCGGTGAGCTTTCGGATCTCCTCGACCGGATCGCTGCGCGAGGCGTCGATCACCGTGGTGGCGCCGAGTTCGGCCGCCATCTTCAGCTTGGCGGGCTCGACGTCGACCGCGATCACCTGCTTGCAGGCGAACAGCTTGCAGGCCATCAGTGCGGCAAGCCCGATGCCGCCGAGACCGAAGATCGCCAATGTCGCGCCCGGCTGCGGCTTGGCGATGTTGATAACGATGCCGGCGCCGACCGGCAGCGCACAGCCGAACAGCACCGCAACGTCCATCGGCAGCCCGGCCGGCAGCGGCGTGACGCGGTTTTCCGCGACGACGGCATATTCGTTGAATGTCGTCACCGCGCCGGCGTTGATGACCCGCTCCCCGTTGGCGTAGCGCACGCCCTGGGTGTCGGCGCCCTGCCCCTTGATCCAGCCGAGAATGACACGGTCGCCACGCTTAACCTTGGTGACGCCCGCGCCGGTCTCGACGACAACGCCCGAGCCTTCGTGGCCGAGCATATGCGGCAGATAGCGATCCGGCCCGCGTCCGCCGCGCGCTTCCATCACCTGACTGTGGCAGACACCGGAGTAAGCCAGCTTGACCAGGACCTGCCCCGCTGCGAGCGGCGGCGCCTCGACCGTCTCGATCCGCAGCGGCTGATCGAGTTCATGCAACACCGCCGCCCGGAAGGTCACGGACATGGCGGCCTCCGCTGTGCAGACGCCCACACCATCCCCGTCATTGCGAGCGAAGCGAAGCAATCCATAGCGTCATGCCCGGCGCTGGATTGCTTCGTCGCTTCGCTCGCAATGACGTTGAGAGTCGGTGTCATCATCGCCCTCAAAACGGTCCTGAGAACCAGGTGCCCGGCACGTCGTGTGGGAAGGTGCGCTGGGCGACCAGAGAGGCGGTTTCGACGTCGCGGCCGAGCATCCGGCCGACGGCATCGGCGATGTGTTCGGCGCGGACGTGATAATTCTTGGTCAGCGCCGGGCTGGTCGCTTCCGGCACGTCGGGCGCGGCGAGGCGCTGCGGCGCGCTCTTGAGGCTGGCGAAGTGATCGGTGGCGATCCGCGCTACGATCTCGCCGGCGACGCCGCCGGTCAGATGCCCACTGTCGAGCGCAAGCAGCCGCCCGGTCTTCTGCACCGAGGTGATCACCGTCGGCCAGTCCAGCGGACGAATGCTGCGCAGGTCGATCAGATCGCAAGCGATGCCCTGAGCGGCGAGATGATCGACGGCGTGCAGCGCCTCCACCGTCATGTAGCTCATTGCCACGATGGTCACCGCATCGCCGCGGCGTACCAGACGCGCCTTGCCCAAAGGCTCCCGGACATCGCCGGCCGGGACCTCGCCCTTCATATTGTGCAGCCAACGATGCTCCAGGAAGATCACCGGATCGTCGTCGAAGATTGCCCCGAGCAGCAGCGTCTTGGCGTCCTCGGCGGTGGTCGGCATCACCACCTTCAGGCCGGGAATATGCGCGAACCAAGATTGCAGGCTCTGCGAATGGGTCGGTCCCTGGCCCCAGCCGCGACCGATGATCATCCGGATGGTGATCGGCACGCCGCGCTTGCCGCCGAACATGAAGCGCCATTTGGCGGCATTGTTGACGAGCTGATCGAGCGACAGCAGCGCGAAGTCGAGCCGCTGATGCGTCAGCACCGGCCGCATGCCGTTCAGCGCGGCGCCGATCGCAAAACCGGTCATCGCCGCTTCCGACGTCGGCATATCGAACACGCGATCCGGGCCGAACTGCTTATGCAGATCGAGCGTGGTGCCGAACACGCCCTTGGGATCATCCGTGCCGAGACCGAAGCAGATCACGTCGTCATCGGCCGCAAGCGCTGTGGCGAGCCCATCCCAGATGGCGGCGGCGAAGCTGGTTGCCATTCCGCCCTCCCCTAGCCTGCTGCCGACGCATAGACGTCGGTGAAGGCGTCTTCGGGCGGCGGGAACGGCGAGCTTTCTGCGAAGGCGAACGCCTCCTCAATCTCGGCATCGATTTCGGCCTGCATATCGGCCACATCGGCGTCGGTCACGATGGCTTCGGTGATCAGCGTGCGCTGCAGCGCCAGCACCGGATCGCGCAGCTTCCAAGCCTCGTATTCAGCCACCGAGCGATAGCCGAGGTCGTTGTCGTACATCGGGCCGCAATGTTCGCGCCAGCGATAGGTCTCGAACTCGTAGAACCGTGGCCCCTCGCCGGCCCGGATCGCCGCCACGCCTTCGCTGAGCGCCGCATACACCGCGCGCGCATCATTGCCATCGCCGTGATGCGTCTCAAGGCCAAAGCCGGCGACCAGCTCATACAACTTGCGGCCGGGCGGCTGCCGCACCGACAGCGGCGAATACACCGAGTAGCCATTGTTCTCGCACAGGAACAGCACGGGAAGTTTCTTCACCACCGCGAAGTTCACCGACTCGAAGAACACGCCGGTCTCCGGCACCGCGTCGCCAAGGAACACACAGGAGATCTGCCCGGTGTTGTTCAGCTTCATCGGATAGGACAGCCCGACGCCGACCGGCACCGTGCCGCCGACGATTGCGGTCGAGCCCATGAAGCCGACGCTCTCGTCGACCAGATGCATCGAGCCGCCCTTGCCGCGGGCGCAGCCGGTGGCCTTGCCGTAGATCTCGGCGATCATCGCCTTCAGGTTGCCGCCCTTAGCGAGATAATGCGCGTGGGCGCGATGGCCGCTCACCGCGAGATCGGTCGGCCTCAGCGCCGCGCCCGCCGCCGCGGCAACCGCTTCCTGCCCCACCGACAGATGCGTCGGGCAGCGAATCTTCTGCTCGCCGTAGCGCGCCGCGATGGTCTCCTCCACGCTGCGGATCCGCAGCATGTCGAACAGCAGGCGGCGCGAGGTCTCAGGGTTCATGGGATGAACCAGTAGTAATCGCCGGTGTAACCGATCTCGGCGAAGAACGTCTTCCACTCGTCGACATGCATGATGGTCTGCGCGGTCAGGTTCCACGCCATCATCCGGCGTTTCTCTTCGTCGTCGCGATAGGCATCGACGGTGATGAACGCGCCCTTCCGCGCCACCCGCTCGATCTCGCGCAGCGCGGTGGCGCAGTCATCACGAACGAGGTTGTGCACGGTGTTGATCGAGATCACCACGTCGAACGACTTGTCGGCGAACGGCAGCTTCGTCGCGCTGGCGACGCTGACATGCGGCTTCATATCGTCGATCGCGTGCTCGATCGCGTAATCCGAGACGTCGACGCCCTTCACGGTGATGCCGGGGATCAGCTCGGCCATATCGTGCAGCATGAAGCCCTTGGCGCAGCCAACATCGAGCACTGAAGACGACGCCGACAGGCCGAAATGCTGCTGGAAGGTCGGGATCACCGGCTGCCAGAACCGCGGCATGTAGTTGAAGCCGCCGTAGCCGTGGCGGCGGTCGCCATCGAAGAACTCCTTGCCGAAGCGTCGCGCAATCGCGCGATCCTCTTCCGATTTGGTCTGGCCGCGCTCGTCGACATTGCGCGTGGTGCGCGGATAGTTGACGAGCAGATCGATTTCCTGACCCATTGCGGCCCTCAAGGCTTGTGCGCGTAGTCGAACGGCTGGCTCTTCAGTTCCTCGAACCAGCGATCGATCCAGGCGATCGTCTGTTCGATGCCCTGCTCCAGCGTGATCTGGTCGGTCCAGCCGAGCTCGCTACGCAGCTTGCTGCTGTCGAGCTTGTAGGCGGCGTCCTTGCCGAGCCGCTCGCCGACGATCTCGACCTGTTCCTGGAACCGCGCCCCCATCATCGAGCAGATCATTTCGACCAGCGCGCGGATGGTGACGATGCGGTCCGTGGAGATGTGATAGCTGTCGCCGAGCTTGCCGTTGCAGGCGATCCGGCGGGTCGCATCGGCCACATCGGCGGCATGGATGAACGAGCGCTCCGAGGTGCCGCCGCCGTGCAACTGCAGCTTACGACCGAGCTTGATGAACAGGATGGTGCGCGGCACGATCCGGTACAGGCGCTGCCCCGGCCCATAGACATTGGCCGCGCGGGTGAACAGCACCGGAAAGCCGTAGGCGCGGAAGTACGAACGCAGGCTCATGTCGCCGGCCGCACGCGACACCGCATAGGGCGTCGACGGATCGAACACCGCGTCCTCGGTCAGCGTGCCGGTGGCGTTACCGTACACTTCCGGCGTCGTGACGTGGACGTAGCGCTCGAGAAAGTCGCAAGTCCGCAGGCGCTCGTGCAGCCGCACCGTCGACACCACATTGGTCATGAACCAATGGTCCGGGTTGGCCCAGCTCTCGCCGACCATGCTTTGGGCTGCGAAATTGATGATGCAGGGAAACCGCTCGGCGGTCACCAGCTGCATGATCGCATCGAGATCGTGGTTGAGGTCGAGCTTGCGAAAGCGGAAGCGATCGGCCTTCTTCCAACGATACGGCAGAAACGCAGGATGCGGCTCGTCGGAGCGGCTGATGCCGACGACGTCGGCGCCCTGGTCGAGCAAATAGCTGACCATCGAGGCGCCGGTGAACGAGTTCGAACCGATCACCAGATATTTGTCGAAGCCCGCGCGGGCCATCGCACACGGCGCGGACGCGGGAACGATTCCGGTCACGCTTGCAGGCTCCGCTGCATCCAGCGCAGGTTGTAGTGACGATCCTCGTTCTTCAATTCGCCACGCTGGAACTTGACGATGATCTCGCGGATCGCATCATTCACCGTCTTCTTCGGCTTGAAGCCGGTCGCCAGCAGCTTGTCGGAGTTGATCCGGTAGGACCGCGGATCGTTCGAGGCAGTGACGGTGATCTTGGTCGGCACCTGGGCGTCGACCATCTTGGCGATGTCCAGGATCGAGATGTTCTCGAAGCCGGCATTGTAGATGCCGCGCAGCTCGGGCCGATCGAGCAGCATCAGATACAGATCGGTGATGTCGTCGATGTGGATATTGGGGCGAACCTGATTGCCGCCGAACACGGTGATCTCGCCGTTGGTCAGCGCCTGCATGGTCAGCATGTTGACCGAGACGTCGAGCCGCATCCGCGGCGACGGCCCGCACACCGTTGCCGGGCGCACGATCTGCACCGCCATGTCGCCGGCGTAGCTCAGCATCACCCGCTCGGCCACCATCTTAGTTTTGTTGTATTCGGAGATCGGCTCCAGCGTCAGATCCTCGGTGACCTGCTCCTCGTCCTTGATGCCGTAGACGCTGCCCGAAGACGCATAGACGAAGCGCTGGATGCCGGCGCGCGCGGCACGGTCGGCGAGCTGCATGGTGGCGAGCGCGCTGATCTCCCAGGTCAGCTTCGGATCGAGATCGCCGCACGGATCGTTGGCGACCGAAGCCAGATGCACGATCGCGTCGATCCCAGTGAGGTCGATCGAGCTGGTATCGCGAACGTCCCCGCGCACTACGGTGAGCGCGGGATGCGGCGGCAGATCGTTGCCGAACCACATGATGTCGAACGCCACCACCTCATCGCCGCGTGCCAGCAGTTTGGGCACCAGTGTGGTTCCGACGTAGCCGCAGGCGCCGGTCACCAGGATCTTCATCGTGTCATTCCTACTGATAAGCCAGTCCCACGGCGCGCCAGAGCACGGCGCCGACGAATCACTGCAAGTCTGAAAGCAAGAGATACACGCATTTTTGCACGCCCTGATAGGGCCGCGCGGATCGTCGCTCGCCTGGTCCGGTCAGCCGGCCGCCGGCAGCGGCACGCGCTGGCCGCAGGCGAAATCGAGGATGGCATGGCAGATCGTCAGATGGCCGAGCTCGACAAAACCATATTGATCGGAGGCCAGATAGAAATTGATGTCGCCCTCGCGGCGCAGCGGATTGTCGGCCGAAAACCCGCTCAAGGTGATCACCCGACAGCCGCGCGCACGGGCCGCAGCGACGGCGTTGAGAATATTCGGCGAGCGACCGGACGAGGAGATCGCAATCAACAGGTCACCCTCTTGCGCGAACAGCTCGATCTGCTTTGCGAAGACCTGCTCGTAGCCGTAGTCGTTGCCGAGACAGGTCAGCATCGCACCGTCATTGAGACAGAGCGCGCGCATGCCGCCGTTCTTGGAATAGTCGGTGGCCATATGGCTGGCGATCGCGGCGCTGCCTCCGTTGCCGATGAACATCAGCTTGCGGCCATCGGCATGGACTTCGCGGGCCCAGGCAATCACCAGCGAGGCGGCGACTTCCTGCGCGAACGGCCGGCCTTCACAATCGGAGGCTTGCGCAGCGGCAAGGGTAGCCCGGAGGTGGTCGTAATAGCCGAGCATCTGCCGTTTCGACAGCAGCGGCGTCGCGGCGACATCCTCAGGGACGTCGTCGGGAATGGGGGCGGTGCTGTTACGCGACTGCGTCATCGGCGTCCTCGGCATTCCGAGCCATCACGGTTGCGCGTGATTCGTTAGCAATGTGTAAATCATGACCGGCCGCGGCGTCCGACGCCAATCGCCTCGGAATACTACCTGGCCATTGCGTGAGGTCATGACGGTGGCAGCCCCGGAATCGCGTCCTTGGCGGTGAGGAACGCGCTGCCCTGCTTGTAGGAGGTCGGCAGGTCGGCCAGCGTCTCCGCCCGGCGCCAGCCGGTCTTCTGGGTGAACAGTTTCACGCCCGCGCCGCGCGCATAGTCGAAGATCGCCGCGGCGTTGGCGTCGCTGCCGATCTCGAGCATGACGTCGATCGTCGCCCAGCGCTCGCGCGGCAGCGAGGTGATGATCACCGCCTCGTGGCCTTCGGCGTCGATCTTGGCGAAGTCGACCTTTGCGGCGATGTCATCGAAAGCGGCGAGCCGCACCTTGAAACGGTCGATCTCGCCATAGGGATCGAGCTTGGCGCCGGCGATATGGCTGCCGGTGGTGTTGCCGCGCAGCCGGAGGAATTCCGCTTCCCCCGCCTGCGCCGACACCGCCGCCTCATTGACATGAACGGTGGTGACGTCGTTGGCGCGCATATTGGCCTGAAACAGTGCGATGTGCTCGGGGTCCGGCTCGTAGGTTTCAACCGTAAAGCCGCAGCGCGCCATCACCAGGCTGTGCAGGCCGATATTGCCGCCGATGTCGGCGACGCGCCGATAGCGGCCACGGTTTTGCCAGTAGAACGAAAACAGGATCAGCTCGTCGAGGCCGAACAGGTCGAGCGAGTCCACCGCTCCCATTCGATGATACGGAAAGCTGATCGGCCCGAAAGGCCCGAACGACACGTCAGTGCCGCCGCGGGCGAACAGCGCCACCACCGCGCTGCGCGCGGCCGAGGCCAGCGCCGTATAGGCGGCCCCGCCCGGCGCGTGATGCCGCGCCAGCTCGGGCAGAGCGGTGATGATATCAGCGAGGATCCGGTCGGGCCCCGGCGCATGTGGCGCCGGCGCAGCACTGGAATCGGCCCTCGGAGCGGTATCGGTCATGCAACGGCGCCGTTGAAAAAGATGAGCCCGAATCACCTGCACCTTACTGCATCCCTGTCCGCAACACGAACTTCGGGACGGCCGCAGCCGGGGCAGAAAGAAAGGCGGCGGGGTCTCCCCCGCCGCCTTCAGTCGTTCGATCAGCTACGCGGCGATTAGCGGAGGAGCTGCAGCACGCCTTGCTGCGACTGGTTGGCCAGCGACAGCGCGGACACCGCGATCGATTGGCGGGTCGTCAGCGCCTGGCTGTTCGCCGCTTCCTCGTTGGTGTCGGCCAGCGTCAGGTTCGACGAACCGGTCTGCAGCACGTTGATCAGGCTCTTCGAGAAGTCCTGACGGGCCTGCACGATCGACAGGTTCGAACCGAACGCGGAGGCCTGCGACCGCAGGGCGGTCGAGGCGGTGCTCAGCTTGCTCAGCACCGCGTTGGTGGCGTTGTTGTCGATGAAGTCGACGCCAGAGCTCAGGTTCGACAGGCCGAGGCCGGTCGGGTTGAAGGTGACGCCCTGGATCGAGATCGTCGACTTGCCGGTCTCGTTGAACACCAGCTTCAGGGTGTCGCCGTTCAGCAGGTTGACACCGTTGAAGGAAGCGTCCTGGGCCGTGGTCTTGATCTGGTCGAGCACGTCGTTGAACTGCTTGACCAGGCCCGCGCGGGTGGTCTGGGCATTGACGTCGACCACCGGCGCGTTCGGCACCGAGAAGGTCAGGGTCGAAGCCAGAGTGCCGCCGATCACGCCGCCGTCCGAACCACCCAGAGTGTGGGAGGCGTAGTCGTTCGACGCTGCGATCGTCAGCTTGCCGGAGGCGTTGTCGATCGACGCCGTCAGGTTGTTGGACGCCAGCGCAGCGTTCAGCTGAGCGAGCGACTTGACGGTCCCGTTGGTGCCATCGCCGAAGGTGACGTTGGTGGCCGCACCGCCGTTGAAGGAGGTGAAGGTCAGCGTCTTGCCATTCAGGCTGCCGGCCGAAGCGCCACGAGCGGCGGTGAACGAGCTGGAGCTGCCGCTCGGGCCAGTGAGGCCGAGGGCGGCCAGCGCGTTGCCGGTGCCGGTGATGCTGAGGTCGGAGGCAAGGCCGGTCGACAGCTTCAGCGAGCCACTCGTGATCGACGAGTTGGCAGTGCCGTTGGCGGTCGAGATCGTCGCACCGGAGACACCCAGCGCAGCGGTGCGGACACCGGTGGCGAGGTCGACAGCCTTCAGGACGTCATCAATCGTGCCCTTCTGCAGGTACACGGTCGAATTGCCCTGGCCGTCGGTCTCGACGTTGCCGGAGATGCCCTGGTGGGTCGACGACGCAGTCGGAACAGCGGCGTTCTTGAAGGTGATGGTCTTGCCGTTCACGTTCAGCGTGGAGCCGTCCGCGATCAGCGTGCCCATCGTGGTGCCGCTGGTGGTGCGCTGCTTGGTGAGGGTCAGCGGACCCGTACCGGTGGCGCTGCTCAGACCGAGGTTCTTGAACAGATCGGTCCAACCCGTGACGTTGAGGTCGGCGCCAGTCGAGCTGCGGATGGTGGTGATACCACCGGTGACGTCCGAAGCAGTCTGGCCGGAGTTGGTGCTGATCGTCGCGACACCCGAGGAGATCGTCGCCGACTTGACGCCGTTCGCCAGATCGATCGCGGTGAGCAGGTCACCAACGGTCGCGTTGCTGAACTTGGTCTGGTCGCCGAGGTAGATCGTCGAGTTGCCGTTGCCGTCGGTGCCGATACGGCCGAGAACGCCGGTGCCCGTCGGGATGTTGTTGCCCTGCGGAGCGTCGGAGGTCTTGAACGTGATGGTCTTGCCGTTGACCGTCAGCTGGGTGCCGTCAGCGATTGCCGCGGTGGTAAGACCACCATGGGTGTTGAACAGCTGCGTCGTGGCCGAGATGTTGGCCGAGGCGGTCGCAGCCGCGGTGTCGACGGTCTGCGCGGTCAGGCCGAGCTTGGCCAGCACGGCGCCGCCGGCGTTGTCGGCGATCGTCAGCGGGCTGTTGGTGCCCGAGTGCAGTTCCAGCTTGCCGGCGGTGATGGTCGACGAGTGGCCGGTGTTGCCGTTGATATCGTCGATCGTGTTGGCCAGCTTGGTCAGGGTCTGGTCGAGACCGATCGTGTAGTTGCCGTTGCTGTCCTTGCTGGCGGCACCGGCCGTGGTGAAGGTGATGGTCTTGCCGTTCACCGTGATCGAGTCGCCCGCAGCCGGACCGGTCGCCGTGGTGGTCGAACCGTTGGTGAGGTCGCTGATCAGGTTGGAGCCGGCCGCGGTGGCGGCAGCGGTACCGACGCTGAGAACGCTGCCGAGAGCAGTGTTGTCGGCGGCGCCGAGGACGGTGACGGCGGTGCCGGCTGCGATGCTGACGATCGCGCCACCGAGGGTATCAGTGCCGGACGCAGCGGTCGCACCGCCCGCGGTGCCGTCGAAGATCACGTTGCCGGTGGCAACCGCGTTCGAGTAGCTCTGGGTGCCGCGCAGGTCGTCCGCGGTGGCGCCGGAGATGGTCGCCGACACGTTCGACTTGGTGGCATAGCCGGAGGTCGTCTGCAGGGCCTGGTTGGCGATCGACTTGGCGCTGTCCACCAGCTTGTTCAGCGAGGTGATGCCGGTATTGGCGGCCTGCAGGATCTGCACGCCGTTGCCGATGCCATCGAGGAGGTTGTTGATGTCGCTGGCGCGGCTGTCGAGCGAAGCGGCGGTGAAGAAGTTGGTCGGATTATCGAGCGCCGTATTCACCTTCTTGCCGGACGAGAGGCGGCTTTGGGTGGTGGCGAGCAAGTCAGCCGTGGCCTGGAGCGAAGAAAGATTCTGGCGAACGGCGTTGGATAGAACGATACCGGACATTGTGATGCTACCTTCCTGGTGTGCAAACGCGATCTTCTTGATCGGTCGCGGAACCTTGCCGGCCAGACTCTAAAAATGCGTAAAGGCAGAGAACCGGGTTTAACGGAAGGAAACGCCCGTAAAATCACTGGTTTGTGCAAGATGAGACGCGCGCGGGGGCGCGACCCGGAGCCTCGCAAGACTACGTGGTTTGCCGGGATCAGTGAGCGTTTAGGAGGACTTGTGCTGCAGCTGCGGCAGCTAAGCGGCGCCAAATCGGCTGCCGCGGGGCCGCCGGAGCGGCGGCCCGCCGTTCAGAGATAATTAACTAGAGAAACTTGACGAGGCTGAGCTGATAGAGTTGCGACGTGGTTTGATACGACGCCTGCAGCGAGGTTTGCAGCGCCAGGATCTTGGTCGCGACCTCGTCGTTATTGATGCCTTCGATCGAGCTCAGCATGGTCTGCGCCAGTGCCTTGCTTTGCGTCTGCCGGTTAGCCGTGGCCTTGATCGAAGCCTGGGCGCCGGCCAACTCCGCCTGCATATTCTGGATCGACTGCTGGCCGGGGACCACCGCCAAATTAGCGGCCACACGCTGGTTGAGCGCAGCGATCTTGCCGGAACTATAGGGATCGGTGGCCGAGGTGGTCACTGCGGCGAACACCGCCACGGTTTGGAGTTGCTTGCGCAGCGCCTGCTCATCGGCTCGGGCTCCGTATTGCACCGTGATGGCGTCATCGATCTTGGCCACCGCGGTGCCGCGAGCTGGGTCAGTCGCCGAGTCCGGCTCACCGTTATACCAGAAAATGGTATTAGCTTTAGTGCCGGCGACCTGCGCAGTCGCGGCTCCGAACGGCGCGGTACCGGCGACCCGCAGCGGCGGGGTGTTATTGAAGAAATCATCGCCAGCCTTGATCGCCGAGGCGGCAGCCAGCGGCCCATTGGCCATCTTCTTCACCGCGGCCGTGAGTGCAGTCTGCAGGTTGGCCGCAGTGACCGAGGGAGACGGCGCCACCGGGGGCACTGCGGTCGGCGTGCCCTGATCGATCGCAAAACAGCCGTCTGGCAGCGGCGTCTTTGACGACGCGGTCAGCGTAATCGTTTCCTGCGTCCCGTCGGGCATGTCGAAGGTGAACTTCACCGTGTCGCCCTCGTTCGGAATGACGCCGTTGAGGTCGATCGACATCGCCTTGGGATTGGGTGCCGCCGGCGGAGTGGTCGGCGGCGTCTCGGTCGGCTGCGTCACCACCGCGCCGCTGATCGTGGTCGCAACCGCGTTCAGCTTCATGCCGAACGGCGACGGCCCGATCGGGGTCGGAGTCGCATACGGATTGGCGGCGAAGTCCTCGCCGATCTGGACGGTTGTGACGGTCGCACCGGTCGACACGATCGTCCGGCCCATGCCGTTGGTACCGACATCGGCATCGTGGCGTTCGCTGATCACCTGCTTCAGCCCGGCGATCGCCGCGCCGTCGCCGTTCATGATCTTGTCGGCCGCGGTCACCGGCGCGGTGTCGGTGATCCGGCCGCCGAACAGATAGCGGTCGCCGACCTGCGCGTTCAGCATGTCGACCGAGTCGAAGAAGTCGAGCGACGCGGTCTTCTGGCCGGGGGTCTGGCCGGTGTTGTCCAGCGTCGAGCCGGCGCTCACCGCCGCGCCCTTCACCTCGCTGTTGATTGTCGCCATCCGCTGCAGCGACAGGTTCGCCACGCTGATGCGGGTGGTGATGTTGGTCATCGTGTCGCTGTAGCTGGCGATGTTCGACATCTGCGCCCGCAGGCCGATCGCAAGGCTGCGACCGGTGCCGTCGCCGGCATAGGTGTTCGAGATCCTTCCGCTCGAGAGCTGCTGGCTCAGATTTTCGAGCTGGCTGCGGAGATTGAGGATCCCGGTGCCGATGTAGGAAGTACGCCCGCTTACGCCGTCGATCGCCATGGCTCGCCTCAAATCGCCTGCATCAGGGACTGATACATCTGGTTGATGGTCGACATCACCCGCGCATTCGCCGCGTAGGCATTCTGCAGCGACAACAGATGCGCCATCTCCTCGTCCATGTTGACGCCGGAGGACGTCGAGAACTTCTGCTGCAGCGTGTTCAGCACCACGTTCTGGCCCTCAGACAGCTGCTGCGCCGCCGCCGCGTTGGAGCCCTGCTGGCTGACGAACTGCTGCAAATAGCTCAGTAGCGTACCCTTGTAAGGCGCCGCATCCGAGCCGATGCCGGTCTTTGCCGAGTACAGATACTTGCTGGTGTTGAGCTGCTTGACCAGGAAGTCCGGCCGCGTGGTGTCGCCGGCGGCCGTCAGCGGCGAGGTCGAATACACCACCAGCCGGGAGTTATCCTTGATCAGGTCGGCATTGACCGAGATCCGCTGCGCGTAGCCGGTCATCTGGCTGCCGTAGCCGTTGATTGCGCCGGTGTAGGCCGCACCGTTGTCATTGAACAGCGGCACCGACGCGGTGCCGCCGGTCAGCGACGTCTCGGTGGTGGTGACGGAGGCCGCGGTGATCGTCGAGAAGCCTGCGTTGTTGAGCACCGTGATGTTCGGCGCGGTGCCGCTGAACTGCAGGTTGCGGCTATTGAGTGCCGCATTGAGCTGCGACACCACCGAGCCGGACAGGCCAGAGAAATCGATCCCGACCGCGTAGTCGTTCGGATCGGCCGTGGCGTTCTGCGGCAGCGGCAGCACCGACGGATCATCGACCCGCACAACCGTCACCGTATTCTGCGCACCGGTCAGCGTATCGGTGTACGAGATGTTGACCGTGTTACCGGTCTTCATCGACGACAGATCCAGACTGAAACCCGCCTGGGTGCCGGAGGTGACCGCCGTGCCAGCCGTGGTCTTGTCCGACAGCGCGCTCGACAGTGAGGCGGCGAACTGATCGAGCTGGGTCTGCGCCTGCACCAATGTCTTGTCACGCAGCTCGACATAGGCGGCTAGCTTGCCGGATTTCAGCGAGCTGGTCAGATCGGACGAGGAGCCGTTGGCGTAGCCGACCCGGATCGAGCCGAGATCGCTGATCGCCGTGTTTGGATTCCACACCGTAGTCGGCGAAACCGTGCCCTGCGCATTGAAGCTCAGCGTCGCCGCCTCCATGCCGACGAGCTGCACGCCGGATCCGGTGAACACCGTCACCTGATTGGCGCCGTTAGTGACCACGCGGATGTCCATCAGTTGCGACAGTTGATTGATCGCCTGATCGCGCTGATCGAGCATCGCCGAGGTCGCCGCATCGGTCGATGTGCCGCCGAGCGGATTGGCCTGGATGTGGGTGTTGATGTTGGCGATCTGCTGCATCAAGTTGTTCGCGGTGGTTACCGCGTCGGCGATGCCGGTCTCGCAACCGGCGCGCAGCGTTTGGATGCCGTTCGACGTCGAATTCAGATTGCTGGAAATCGCCTGCGCGGCGTTCAGCACGGCAATCCGCGCAGAGGTGCTGTCCGGGCTGGTCGCCAGCGCCTGCAGCGCGGTGGTGAGGCCGTTGTAGGAATCTTCGAGCGTACCGGTGGAGTTCGGATCGCCGAACAGCCCCTGCAGCTGCTTCAGGAAGTCCGATCGCAGCGACGCGTAGGCGCCTCCTGAGGTCTCGGTTCGAAGCTGCGCCAGGATGTAGTCGTCGAGCTGACGGTCGACGCCGACGACCTTGACGCTGGTTCCGGTCTCCCCCGCATTCACCGCCGACTGGTTGACCGTCTTGCGGACATAGCCGGGCGTCTCGGCATTGGCGACGTTGGATGACACCAGCGACATCGTCGCCTGGTTCACCCGAAGGCCGGCCATTGCGATAGCGAGTGCGTCTCCGAGACTCATGACTACCTACCCGGGGTTTGGAGGGCGGATCGCACCGCCTAGCGCATCACGTTGAGCAGATCCTGCACCATGGTGTTGGCCGTAGTGATCACCTTGGTGTTCGCCGAGTAAGCCTGCTGCGTGACGATCAGCTTGGTGAATTCGTCGGCGATGTCGGTGTTCGACGATTCCAGCGATGAGCCCGACACCGAGCCGCCCTTGCCGTACAGAGGCTGGCCGGATTCATTGGTGATTTCGAAGGCGCCGCCATCGGTGCGCTTGAGGAAATTCGCACCGTTGAAGGTCGCGACCGAAACTTCGGCGAGGTCGATATTGCGGCCGTTGGAATAGGCACCGACCACGCGGCCGTCGTTGCTGACCGACACGCTGACGAGCTGGCCGGCCGAGTAGCCGTCCTGCTGCAGCTGGTTGACCTGGACGTTGCCGTTGGTGTCGGAAAACTGCGTCAGACCGCCGGTGCCGAACGCCATCGTCACGTCGCCCAGCGACACACCCGAAACCGTCAGACCGGTCAGCGTGATCTGGCCGATCACCGGGCTCATCTGGCCGTTGGAGGCAAAGGTGAAGTTGGTGTTGACGTTCTGCCACGCGGTCTGCGTGCCGGTGGCGTTCGGATTGACCTGATAGAACAGGTTCCAGACGTCGGTGTGGCCAGTGCCGAGCGTAGCGGAGTCGACCTTGGCCCAGCGGAACTGCACGTTCACCGGGGCGCCGTTGCCGTCGTAGGCGGTGGTAGAGCCACCCGAGACCGACTCGTCGAGGAACGTCTGGTTGTCGACGCCGGTCACCTTGCCGGTACCGACCGAACCACCGCCGTTGCGGACCACATTGACTGGGCTGGTGAGACCGAGCGAGGCGAACGCCGCAGCGCCGGACGTCATGGCCAGATCGCTGGCGACGCCGGTGTGCAGCACCACCGCCCCCGAAGTCACAGTCGACGCCGCACCACCGGCCGAAATCGCGTCGATCTTGCTCAACAGGTTAGCGATCGTGGAGTCGATCGGGATGTTGGTCGCGTCGTCCGTGCCGCCTGCAGCGGTGAAGGTAATGGTGGTGCCGTTGACCGTGATGGTGTTGCCCACTGCGAAATCGACGCCAATCGAGTCGCTGCCGGCGACGCCGCTCAGCTTGGTCGCGCCGGTGATCGGGACACCCTGCTTGTTATTGATCTGCAGGCCGGTCTTGGTGTTGTCGCTGAACGGCGGCGGGGTGGTGCCGAGAACCTGCGGGTTGGTGGCGAAATCGGCGGCGCGCAGCAGTTCCGATCCGGGGATCGACTTGTCGTGCTTGGTGGTCAGCGGATAAGAGGCCAGGTTGGCGCGGTAGCTGATCTTGGTGGTGGCCTGCGAGGGCAGGAAGTCGTTCTGGAATTTCAGGACGCCCGGGCTGCCGCCGACCGGGTTGCCGGTGGTCGGATCGATCTTGACGCCTTCCAGATAGTAGCCGGCGCCGTTCACCAGATAGCCGTTCTTGTCGAGCGAGAAGTCGCCACGGCGGGTGAAGTTATCGACGCCGGGGAAGATCGGGTTGTTGTCGCTGAACGAGCTCGGCTTCTGCACCACGAAGAAGCCTTCGCCGTTGATCGCCATGTAGGTCGACACCGAGGCGGACTGCACCGAACCCTGCGTGGTGTTGGTCAGGCGCGATCCTGCAGTCACCGAGCCGGCGAGCTGCTGGTTGTTGCCGGCCTGCGGGATCAGGTCGAGGAACGAGGTGTCGATGCGCTTGAATGCCGTGGTCTGCGAGTTGGCGATGTTTCCGGAGATGTTCTCCAGCGCATAGGAGTTGGAGCGCAGGCCCGCGACCGACGTGGTGAGAGCGCCGAAAATACCCATTACTGACTTCTCCCGATGCGGCCGCCCGTGGCGGCTGTTGACAGCAAGATCCAATGAGGCTTCCCGCAAGCCTCGTGCCAACGAACAAACCAACGTCATTTCAAAGAGTTGGAGATTAGCAACGGGTCCTGAGGCCGGGGCGGTTTTGCCGGGTCGGGCAACTATTGCCGAGACCATTTGGCGAAAGGGGCCCCTCTGACGGCGGGAACCAAACCCCAGCCCGCGCGTTGCGAACCGGGACAGCGAGGGGTTGATCGGGGGATCACTTGGCTGAAGATACGCCCGGCGGGCACCTGGGCCGCACAGACGCGGTCCCAGACAGTCTTTTTCTGGGCCGCGGCGAACTGGCGTCGCTGATGCGCGCGTTCGATTGGGCATCGACCCCGATCGGGCCGCCGGAGAGCTGGCCGCAGGCGCTCAAGACCGCGGTTCGCATCATGCTGACCTCGCAACAGCCGATCTGGATCGGCTGGGGCCCGGAGCTGACCTATCTCTACAACGATCCCTACAAGTCGATCATCGGCGGCAAGCACCCATGGGCGCTCGGCCGGCCGACCTCGGAAGTGTGGTCGGAAATCTGGGAGGACATCGCCCCCCTGCTCGCCAAGGCGACCAGCGGCCACGAGGGCACTTATGTGGAAGCCCAGCTTCTGATTATGGAGCGCAACGGCTTTCCCGAGGAGACCTACTACACCTTCTCGTACAGTCCGATTCCGACCGATGACGGCTCGCCGGGCGGGATTTTCTGCGCCAACACCGACGATACCCAGCGGGTCATCACTGAACGGCAACTGTCGCTGCTGCGCGACCTTGCCGCCAGTGCAGCCCAATCCCGCAGCGTCGGCCAGGCATGTGAACGCAGCGCTGCGGCGCTTGCCACCAATCCCCAGGACCTACCGTTCGCGTTGATCTATCTGACCGACCTCGGCGGCGATCACGCCGAACTGGCCGCTGCATCCGGGATCGATGCCGGCCACCCCGCGGTAAAGCCGACGCTGTCGCTCGCGGACGGCGACGAGCCATGGCCGGTCGCCGAAGCCTTCCGTCTCAACGCGCCGGTCGTGGTTCCGGATCTCCATGGCCGGTTCGGGATCACGTTTCCGACCGGCGGCTGGCGCCAGCCGCCGACCCGGGCGGTGGTGCTGCCGATCCCGGCCAGCGGCGACACCGGCCGGTCCGGCTTCCTGATCACAGGACTCAACCCGTTCCGGCTGTACGACACCGCCTACCAGGACTTCCTCGCCCTGGTCGCCGGCCAAATCTCCACAGCGATCACCAATGCCGACGCCTACCAGGAAGAACGCCGCCGGGCGGAGGCGCTGGCCGAGATCGATCGCGCCAAGACCGCGTTCTTCTCCAACGTCAGCCATGAGTTCCGCACGCCGCTGACGCTGATGCTGAGCCCGCTGGAAGAAGCGCTCGGCCGCGACGGCATTGCGGACGAACAGCGATCGCTCCTTGGCATCGCCCACCGCAACGGTCTGCGCCTTCTGAAGCTGGTCAACACCCTGCTCGACTTCGCCCGGATCGAAGCCGGCCGCGTCACCGCGCACTTCACCCCGGTCGATCTATCGTCGTTCACCGCCGAACTCGCTTCGAACTTCCGCTCCGCGCTCGACCGTGCCGGCCTGCGCTTCGTGATCGATGCGCCGCCGCTGCCGCAGCCGGTCTATGTCGACCGCGACATGTGGGAGAAGATCGTCCTCAACCTGCTGTCCAACGCATTCAAGTTCACCTTCGAAGGCGAAATCGCGGTCCGGGTCCGCACCGATCCGGACGCCCGTCACGCCGTGATCGAAGTCAGCGACACCGGCACCGGCATCCCGCAGGCCGAGATCCCGCATCTGTTCGAGCGCTTTCGGCGGGTCGAAGGCGCGCGCGGCCGCTCGATCGAAGGCAGCGGTATCGGACTGGCGTTGGTGCAGGAGCTGATCAAGCTGCACAGCGGCTCGATCGCCGTCGAGAGCGAGATCGGCCGCGGCTCGACCTTTCGCGTAACCCTGCCGTTCGGCTCCGCGCATCTCCCGGCCGAGCGGCCGCGACATGCCGCGCTCCAGGTCTCCACCAATGTCCGCGCCCAGGCCTATCTCGACGAGGCGATCGGCTGGCTCGATGACAGTGGCGATGCCGATCTGCCGCCAGCTTCCGGCGCGCAGGATCTCGGCGTCGTCACCCCGCCCGCCACAGGGCGACCTCACATTCTGCTGGCCGACGACAACCACGACATGCGCGACTACGTCGCCCGATTGCTCGGCGATGCCTATGAGGTCGAAGCCGTTGCCGACGGCGCCGCAGCGCTCGAAGCCGCAAAGAAACGCCGGCCGGATCTGGTGCTCAGCGACGTGATGATGCCGCGGCTCGACGGCCTCGGACTTCTAAAAGCGCTGCGCGGTGATCCAACGATGGCCGATCTGCCGGTGATCTTCCTGTCCGCCCGGGCGGGCGAAGAAGCCAAGCTGGAGGGGCTGGAAGCCGGCGCTGACGATTATCTCAGCAAGCCGTTCAGCGCCCGCGAATTGCTCACGCGCGTCCGCGCCAATCTCGACACGGCTGCGATCCGGCGGACGGCGCTGCGGACCGAATACGTGCTGCGCCAGGAAGCACAGGCTGCCCGGAAGCACGCCGAAGGCATTCTGGCCTCGATCAGCGACGGCTTCATCGCGCTCGACGAACAGTACCGGTTCACTTACGTCAACGCCGCCGCCGAACGGCTGATCAACAGCAAAGCCGGCGAGCTGATCGGCAAGGTGTATTGGGACGTCTATCCGATGATGCTCGGCACCGAGATCGAGCAGGCATATCGGCGGGCGATGACCGAACGCGTCGCATGCGAGTTCGAAAGCTATCATCCGCCGAGCAAGCGCTGGTTCGAATTGCGCGTGGCGCCGACCAACGGCAAGAGCATCTCGGTGTATTTCCGCGACATCACCGAGCAGAAGAAGGCCGAGGCGGCGCTGCGCGACATCAACGAGCAGCTCGAAGAGCAGGTGGCGCAGCGCACCGCCGAACTGCAGCAGAAGGAAGCCCGGCTCCGGACCATCTTCGCGGCGAGCTACACCTATCAGGCATTGCTCGACGTCGACGGCTTGGTGATCGACGCCAACCGCACCGCACTCGCCGGCATCGCCGCCGAGCTCGAGGACGTGGTCGGCAAGCCAGTTTGGGCCACGCCGTGGTTCGGCAGCACACCGGGGCTGCCTGAGATGGTCCGCAGCGACATCGCCGCTGTCGCGGCCGGCGAGACGGTGCGGCGCGAACTTCACGTCAACCTGCCAGCCAGCGGCTGGCGGTGGTTCGATCTGCAGATGCGCCCGGTGCAGGACACGCAGGGCAAGGTGATCGCGATCGTGCCCGAGGCGGTCGACATCACCGAGCGCCGCAAAGCCGAAGAAGCATTCCGGCAGGCGCAGAAGATGGAGGCGATCGGCCAGCTCACCGGCGGCGTCGCCCACGACTTCAACAACATGCTGACCGTGATCCGGTCGTCCGCCGATCTGTTACGCCGGCGCGAGCTGCCGCCGGAGCGGATCCGCCGCTACGTCGATGCGATCTCCGATACGGCTGATCGCGCAGCGAAGCTGACCGGCCAGCTCCTCACCTTCGCACGTCGCCATGCACAGAACCGCGAAGTGTTCGACGCGGCCGATCACATCGAGCACGTCTCCGACATGCTGAAGACAGCACTCGGCTCGCGTGCTGTGTTCAATCTCCACATCGCCGAGCGACCGCTGCCGGTCGAGGCCGATACCAATCAGTTCGACGCCGCGCTGGTCAATCTGGTGGCTAACGCGCGCGACGCGATGGACGGTCATGGCACCCTCACCATCTCGGTCACACGTTCGGCGCCGACACCCCAGGAAGCCGCCGCAGGCCGCGGCGGCTTCGTCGAGGTGTCGATCGCCGACACAGGCTGCGGCATTCCACGCGAGCAGATCGAACGGATCTTCGAGCCGTTCTTCACCACCAAGGACATCGGCCGCGGCACTGGCCTCGGGCTGTCGCAGGTTTACGGCTTCGTCCAGCAGTCAGGCGGCAGCATCAATGTCGACAGCGCGATCGGCCGCGGCACCACGATCACGCTTCGGCTGCCGCTCAGCGACAAACCGATCCAGCGCCGCAACGGCAACGGCACCAACGCCGTCGACAGCCGGCAGCGCGGCTGCATCCTCGTGGTCGAGGACAACGCCGAGGTCGGCGAGTTCTCCACCCAGCTGCTTCACGATCTCGGCTATCAGACCGTCCTCGCCGCCTCCGGCGAACAGGCGCTGGCGCTACTCGGCGACAACGCCAAACGTTTCGACCTGGTGCTGAGCGACGTTGCGATGCCGGGCATGGACGGCGTGACTCTGGGCCGGGAGATCAAGAAGCGCTTGCCGGAGCTCCCCGTGGTGTTGAACTCCGGCTACGCCCACATGCTGGCCGACGAGGACCACGGCTTCGAACTGCTGCACAAGCCGTACTCGGTCGAGGATCTGTCGAAAGTCTTACGCAAGGCGATGGCCGACCGGACCTGAGCGGCGTTCCGCCTCGCGGAACCGGCAAATGCACGGCAGATGCAACGTTCGCGTCAATGTGATCGCCAGCCTGTCGGGCCTGCGCTATCGCATTGAGGCAGATCATTTCTCCGGACATTCAAGCGTGGCATCGAGGCCCTCATTCCGGCCCGAGCATGTTTGTCCGCGAGCGTTGCGAAGAGCGTACCCATGACCGAGATCGAGATCGCCCAGCAGGTGCTGTCCTGCCTGCACCAGACCGAAACGGCGGAGCCGCATTCTGCAGTGTCGTCGCTGAAGGGATTGATCAGCTACATCCACGGCGCCGGCACCGTGCACTCCTGCGAGGTCGACGAGGCCCGCTCATCGACCTTCATGGCGATCTGCGAATATGCCAAGGCCCTGCATCGCGGCCTGCCGGCCGACAACCTGCGCCCCGCCGCGATCGATGCCGCCGAAAAATGGCGGGCGCTGGCGGGCTGATCCGCCGGTCGAGTCTTCTGAGCTAAATCCCGCCAGCTACTTGCTGCACGCTTTCGGCGCCACGAAGCGATAGAAATACTCTTTGGTTTTGCCGTTGTGGGTGCGCAGCACCGGCACATCGATGCGCTTCTCATCCGACATCGCCCGGCCCGGATAGGCAGCGGCAAAATGCGCCGGCACCTGCGGCAGCGTATAGACCAGCACCGCGCCCTGATCCTCCAGCTTGCGCTGGTCGAACCAGCGGGTCGCCGGAATGAAGTGAATGGTGACCGAATCGCCCTCCGGCCCGGCCGCGATGCCGATGCCGTACACCGTCTGGCGATCGCCGAGGAAATAGCCGGGGCCGCAACTGTACTGACTGCGCCAGTCCTCGAGGATCAGGCGCGCCGCGTCGGCGGTCGGCTCCTGCAGCCCGCTGTGCGAGGCGGGGCCGAGATAGGCGATCATCACCGCCGCGCTCATCACCGTATAGAGTCCCGAAAGCGTCCAACCGGTCTGCCGTTCGCAGGTGTCGCGCCGCGCCTCGTTCCAGCGCAGCAGCGGCGCCAGTGCCGGCACTGCAAGCAGCGAGAACGGCGCACCGTAGCGGGCGATGTACTCCAGCCCGAGCCCGATGATCATGCCGAGCAGGATCAACACCATCGCCACATCGATGATGACGATGAACTTCAGTTCGTCGCTGGCTTCGGCAAATCGCGGCACCCGCACATTGATCATCCGGCGGGCGCTCGACACCGCAATGATCACCGCACCAGGCAGCAGCATCGGCAGATAGCCGGCAACCAGGAGGCCGATGCGGCGGGCGGTATCGCCGATCGACCCGAAGCCGGTGAAATGCCGCTCGCCGTAAGCGATGGTGCTGCCGAATTTCACCGCGGTGATCACATGCGGCAGCAGCAGCAGCGTGGCGATCAGCATCGCCACATACAGGCCGGGCCGCGTCAGGCAGCGGCGGAACGAGGGCAGCGCGACGACGCCGATCGCCATCGCCAGAAACAGCACCGCCGCGTTGTATTTGGTCAGCGCTGCGATCGCGGCCCAAACGCCGAGCAGGATCCAATCCAGCCAGCGATTGTCCTGACGCGCACGCAGGAAGTGATAGACCACCGCCGGCCACGAGGTGAGCTGCAGGATATCGGCATTCAGCGCCCAGGATAGCGGCGCGAACACAGCGTAGAACGACGTCCCGGCGAGCACGACGAGGTAGATCGCCATCGTCCGTTCGACCAGCAACCGTAGGATCGCGTACAGATACGCGAAGCCGATGGCCATCAGCACCTGATTGGCGGCGACGATAGCGGTGCCGGATGGCCCGAACAGGCGGTCGACCACGCCGCCGGCCCACACCATCATCGGCGGATGCACCGGGGTGATCAGCGGGAAGTGGCGCCCCCAGGCGACCAGTTCGCGGGTGTCGTAGAGCGGCGTCGGAAATACGATCGCCGCGAGGACCACCGGCAGGACGATCGCCGCCGCGAGAATGGCCAGCAGGCTACGGGAGCCCCCCGGCTGCGACACCACAGGTTGCATCAGGGCCGGCCGCCACATTTCTGAAAGTTAATGTGCTCGGGATATGCGGGGGCGGCGCTCCGATTGTCAACTCAAGCGGGCGACTTCCCCACGCCAGCCGCGGCATTTGAGACGCGGAAACAAGCCTTTCGCGGGATTGTCACAACCGTGGAGCGTCAGCTCGCATTCGGCGTCGCCGGGTGGAAGGTCAGCGCGTAGCCATCCATGCAGTAGCGCAGCCCGGTGGGCTTCGGCCCGTCATCGAACACGTGGCCGAGATGACCGCCGCAGCGGCGGCAATGCACTTCGGTGCGCGTCATGCCGAGCGTGGAGTCGCTGCGTTCGCCGACCGCATTCGGCAGCGGCTGCCAGAAGCTCGGCCAGCCAGTGCCGCTATCGAACTTGGTATCGGACGAGAACAACGGCAGATCACAGCCGGCGCAGGCGAAGGTGCCCTTGCGATGCTCCTTGAGCAACGGGCTGGAGAACGGCCGCTCGGCGCCCTCCTCGCGCAGTATGTGGTACTGCATCGGCGTGAGCTGCTTGCGCCATTCCTCAGGCGTCTTCTCGATCTCGAACTTCTCGGCCGCGCGGGCGGCGTCCGGCCGCAGCCAGCGGAAACCGAACACGGCGGCAAGGGCGGCAGAAGCGAGCAGCATGCGGCGATCGATCATGGTGATGTTCCCTGCGTGACGGGCGCGGGCGCCCCGGCGGCACTTCCGTCAGGTACGAAGCTGCCGCGCCTCAGGTTACACCGCCGGTATTCGAGCCCGCTCACATTGTCGCGAGAACGTCGACGCAGCCGGAAGCTATTCCGGCGAAGGCGGCGGCACCGGCCGGCGCGACGGCGCATTGGGAGGGGGCACATTTGCGGCCTCGGCAGCCCGCAGCAGCGCGACGCGGGCGCGACGCTCCTCCCGCTTCACCTCGGCACGCGCATCACGGACCCGGGTCCGGGCGGCGGCACGCTCGCGGTAACGGGCCAGCGCGCCTGCGGCGAGCGCGCCCTCCCGGGTGGCGAAATACACCCCTTGCCCGACGATGCGGCCGATGGTGCCCCCTGCCCACACCAGATCGAACGGCGAAAACAGCTTCCAGCGCTCGTCGCTATGGGTCAGCCCCCAAGCGATCAGACGCCCGGCGATCGCGGTGGTGGCGAGCCCCTGCCGGCCGAATCCGCTGGCGACCCACAGCCCCGGCCGCAATTCGCCGATTTGCGGCATGCCGTGCACCGTCATCCCGACCGCGGCGCCGAAGGTCTGAGCTATTTCGACCTGCCCGAGCTGGGGGAACAGCGTTGCGATCCGCCGCCGGATGATTCCGGCGAGCCGCTGCGGTGCAACATCGAAAGTGGTCTCGCCGCTCGCCCACAGCAACCGGTCACCACCGACGATCCGGTAGTGATCGACCCCATCCGTATCGGCAATCGAGCCGGCGAACGCGATCGCCTCCGGTAGTTTCTCGCCGAGCGGCGCCGTCAGCGCTGCGGTGCGCCAAACCGGCAGCAGGGTTTCGGCGACGCGGGGCGACGGCGCGCCGAGATGCACGCTGCCGGCAAGCACGATGTCGGAAGCGCGCAGCCGCGCATTCGGCGTCGAGATCCGCTTGCGGATGCCGGCGAAATCGATGCTGACCGCCGGCGTTTCCTCAAAGATCCGTGCCCCGGCCTGGCGCGCCAGCCGCTCCAGGCCGCGCAAGTAACGGCGGCCGTCGAGCTGAAACGCGGTCGGGTAGTGAATGCCGTGAAAATAGCGGTTGGTCCGCAACACATCGCGGACCTTGTCGATCGGCCAGCCTTCGACTTCGGAGCCGAAATCGACGCCGAGCGTCTGCAGCCGCTCGACGAGACGGTCGCCGATATCGACATTAGAGACTTCCAGCGCGCCGTCCGACAGCGCAACGCCGGGCATCGTCTCCTCGGTGGCGCGAGCGCGGACGATCTCCATGCCCTCGCGGGTCAGCGCCCACAGGGCGCTGGCGTGATCCAGCCCGACCCGGGCGATCAGATCAGCGATCGGCACGCCATAACCCGGCGTCACCGTGCCGAGATTGTGCCCTGACGCACCCCAACCAATCCGCCCGCTCTCCAGCACGGCGACGCTGAGCCCGGCCTGCGCGGCTTCCAGCGCGACCGATAGTCCGGCGAGACCGGCGCCGATCACGCAGAGATCGACATCGAGGTCGAAGGTCAGCCGCGCATGCGGTTCCGCATCGGCTTCGGCGGACAAGCCGGCCGGTCCATTCGTCGCACTTGTCGGGAGCGAATCCATGCCGTTTCCTAAAAGAGCGCATCCGCAAACGAGGCTATCTTGCGAGATACGCGTTCAATACGGACAGCACGGACGGTTGTCACCTTGTCCTGCCGGCCGGTCTCGATTAATCCGCAAGCTCCGCCCTTGGAAAGAACTCATGCGCCGTCTGATCCTGCTGCGACACGCCAAAACCGAAAGGGACGCGCCGAGCGGCAAGGACCACGATCGCCGCCTGGAAGATCGCGGCCGCAGCGACGCTGCCGAGATTGCCGCCTGGCTCGCCGCCGAGCATCTGGTCCCCGATCAGGTGCTGATCTCGACCGCGACCCGGACCCGGCAGACCTGGGACGTTCTATCCGAACTGTTTCCGGCGAACCGCGAACCGCAGGTCGAGTACCTGCCGGAAATGTACAGCGCGAGCTCTTCGCAGTTGTTGCAGGCGATCCACGAGGTATCGGCCGGCATCAACCAGCTGATGCTTATCGGGCACAATCCCGGCCTGCACGAACTGGCGTTGGCACTCACCTGCACCTGCAACGAGGCCGAGCGGCGCAAGCTCTCCGGCAGCATGCCGACCGCGGCGGTGGTAGTGATCGACTTCCCGATCGCCGACTGGGCTGATGCCTCGTTCGGCACTGGCAAGCTGCAGCATTTCGTCAGCCCGAAAGTGTTGCGCGAAGCGATCTGACGGAGGACCATGGCGTCGCCCTTCCCCTGATCAGGAGGCGCCGGAGATGTTCAAGTCCATCCTCGTCCCGATCGACCTGGCCGATACCGCGCTGGCCCAGCCCGCGATCGCCACTGCCGCGAAGCTCGCCGACAGCTACGACGGCAAGGTGCGGCTGCTGCACGTGCTGGCGATCACTCCTGTGATGCTGGCCGAATATGTCCCTGCGGATTTTGACGATCAGCAGCGGCAGTCGGCCGAAGCTGCATTGGCGGAGATCGCCCGCACCTCAGGCATTCCGGCACAGCGGCTGTCGACCAGCGTGCGCCAGGGCGGCATCTACCACGAGATCCTCGAAGAGGTCGCGGCGGTCGGCGCAGATCTAATTGTGATGAGTTCGCACCGGCCGGCGATGCGCAGCTACTTCCTCGGCTCCAATGCCGGCCACGTGGTGCGCTACGCACCGTGCTCGGTGCTGGTGGTGCGGGACGGCACATAGCCCCGAGCGACACGGACCGCTTTACGGCAGCAGATCCTTCGGCACATCGTCGAAGGTGTAGCGGCGTGGGCGGTTGCGGCGGATGAAGCCGCCGATCTGCCAGCCGAACAGCAGCGCAAAGCCGGCCAGGAACAACGCGCCAGACCATGACCCCACCGCCACCGCGCGCGCCAGCAGTCCGGTCAGGGCGGCGGCAACCAGCGCGATCAGCACCAAAGCACCGGTATGGACCGCCGGCGGCAGCCCGCCGATCAGTTCGGCGCGGCTGCCGGCATCGCGCATCCGCCGGTGCAGCTCGATCATGAACGCGCGATAGGCCTGGTCCTGCGGCGCCATCAGCGCCACCGTCTGCCAGGTGGTCGACACGATCCGCAGCCGAGCGCCGGAGACGTCCTGGAGATCGGCCCGGTAGCGGCGCGACTGCATCGACACCGGCCGATAGCTCAACCGAACCTTCGCGATCGTCGCGTAGGGCCACAGCCCGGCTTTCGGGCCGATCCGCCAGATCAGCCCGTCATCGCCGAGTTCGAACTGCTGGGCAGCACCGATCAGCGAGGCCTTGTAGGCGTAAGCCGTGCCTGAATCGCCGTCCTCGTCTCGGTTGGATCGTGGCGTCACCCGAAAGCCCCTGTTGCCGGTACCGCCGTCCATGCCGGAGCTGGCGCGGCGATGCAATGCGGCGTTCAGCCCACCGGGTGTCGCCCGTACCGGATAACTTGTCGGCAGGGCCTCGGTTTTCTACAATTCGGTGACACACGGACCGGATCATGCCGAACACCGAAGCGCACTACCCTCGCCACCTGATCCTGGGTGGCGCCCTGATGTCCGGGCTGTTGATGGCGCTGGCGCTGCATATGCTCGGCCAGAGCGTCGGCCTCGACCTCGGAGGGCTGTGGCGCAACGACTCCGGCAGCTTCATGCCGGCGAGCGCCGCGCTGGCGTGGTGGCTGGTCGCGACCGGAGGCTTCGCCGGCGGTTACTTTACGGCGCGGCTGATGAATCATGCGGTCGCCGGACAGATCCCGCCGAAACTGCGCCAGTTTCTGATCGTGGTGCTGGTGTTGGTGCTGGCCGCCGCCGGTCAGGCCGCTTCGGCGCCGTCCGCGGTGCCCACCGCCGCCGGCGTGCTTGCCGGGCTGGCGACCCTGTTGCTGGGCGCCGCGATGGCATTCTGCGGCGCTTATTTCGCTTTACGCAAAGTCTGAACGCGACCGCGTCAGGACTGCTGTTGAAAACACCAAAGGCCACGCGGATATTCGCGCGGCCTTTGGCCTCATCGTGACGTCACATCTTTGTCGTAACCGGCTCAGCCGGCGGCGCGGAGATTGACCTGACTCTCCGCAAGCGTATTGAGCTTCTTGTCGGTCGCCTTCTCCTCATCGAGGGTCTTCTGCAGCACCGCGGCACAGTCGTTGCGGCCGAGCAGCTTGGCCCATGATACCAGGCTGCCGTAGCGGACGATCTCGTAGTGCTCCACCGCCTGGGCAGCGTTGATCAGCGCCGCATCGAGCACCTTCTTGTCCTCGACTTCGCCCGCGGTCTCATCGGCTTCCTCGATGATGCCGTCGATCGCCGGGCAGTCGATCGCCTTCGGCTGCACGCCGTGCATTTCGAACACCTGCTCCAGCCGCTTCACGTGCCCCTTGGTCTCATCCAGATGGGTCAGGAAACCCTGCTTCAGCATCGGATCCGAGGCCTTGTCGGCCATTTTCGGGATCGCCTTCAGGAGCTGCTTCTCGGCGTAGTAAATGTCCTGCAATTGGTGCACGAACAGGTCATCCATCGTCTTGATGTCTTTGGTGAAAAGTCCCATTGCGGATCCTCTTTCGGTTTGCGCCCGGCGGCTCTTTCCGAGCCTGCCGTGGCCGTCGCGGCGTTAACCAGCGGCAGCGATCACCGTTCCGGGTTCCATCCGCGCATCGAGTCGCAATGGCGCGCAGCGCGTCTGGCGCCTATATCGGACGGGCCGGCTTGGCGGGCTCCTCTCGGGGCCGCCATGCAGTCGCCGGACGGCTCGTTTGCGCCACGTCAAGGGCGCATTCCGCCGCCCGTCCCATGGATGAGCGGTCCGCACGCGACAGTACGGCGGATTGCACGACGGGCCGTTTATGCCCTAAGGAATTGCGCGGATGAGTAAGTCGGACGCCGGGAGCAGGGTCGCGCTGCAGGCGGAGTCCGTCGCGTTGCCGCCCCGCCGGGAGGACGAATGCATCGACTGCTGAGCGCGCTGGGGCGTGGCTTCAAGACGTATATCGGCTGGAAACGCGTCGGTATCGTCGCCAGCATCCTGATTATCGGCTTTGCGATTTCGTCGCTGATCCGCACCCTCAAGGGAGTCGATCACAACGTCATCCTGACCGCGCTGACCGACAAGAGCCCGGCCCAAATCGGGATGGCGGCGCTTTGCGTGGTCGGTGCGTTCTGCACCCTGACGTTCTACGATTTCTTCGCGCTGCGCACGATCGGCAAGCTGCATGTGCCGTACCGCATCGCCGCGATGTCGGCGTTCACCTCTTACGTGATCGGCCATAATCTCGGTGCCACGGTGTTCACCGGTGGTGCGATCCGGTTCCGGATCTATTCGGACTACGGCCTGTCGGCGATCGATGTCGCCAAGATCTGCTTCATCTCCGGCCTGACGTTCTGGCTCGGCAATCTATTCGTGCTCGGCATCGGCATGATCTGGCATCCGGCCGCCGCCAGCGCGATGGATCTGCTGCCGGACGAGATCAACCGGCTGATCGGCGTCGCCTGTCTGGCCGGTATCGCCGCCTATTTCGTCTGGCTCGCGACCGGCAAGAAGCGCCGCGAGCTCGGCCAGAACGGCTGGAAGGTGGTGCTGCCGTCGGCCAAGCTGACGCTTGTGCAGGTACTGATCGGCGTGGTCGATCTCGGCTTCTGCGCCCTGGCGATGTACCTGTTGATGCCGTCCGCCCCCTACATCGACTACGTGTCGCTGGCGGTGGTGTTCATCCTCGCCACCCTGCTCGGCTTCGCCAGCCATGCGCCTGGAAGCCTCGGCGTGTTCGACGCCGCGATGCTGGTGGCGCTGCCGATGTTCGCCCGCGAAGACGTGATCGCGACGCTGCTGATCTATCGCGTGCTGTACTTCCTGCTGCCGTTCGGGATCGCGATCTCGATCATGGGCGTGCGGGAAATCTGGCTCAGCGTGATCAAGCCATGGCAGGAACGCCGCAACGCCTGCAACGGCAACGAGCATGCGGCCACCGCCGCTCCGGCCACCGCGCCCGCCCGGGCTCCGGTCGGCCAGGTCCCGGTCGGCCAAGTCGTCCAGCGCTCCTCAAAGCTCTGACAGCGGCAATCGCTTGTCGACGCCGCGGAGGCCCATATTTTGGCCTCAACAGCGGCGTCAATGGCCGCGATCTCCTCATGGCCGCGTGGTGACATGTCCCGTTTCCGCTCCCTGGCGCTCCTGTTGCTGCTGACCGCGGCGGCGAGCGCCTCGTCGCTCCCTGCTTCCGCTCAAATCCCCCTGTTCGGCGGCTCGAGCAGCCCCGAACCGGCTGCGCCCGCCGCGCCCCCGGCGGCAGCTCCGGCTCCGACGGTGCCTGTCGCCCCGCCTTCCGCCGCACCGGCCGTTGCCGCGGTGCCGGTCACCGACGGCTCAATCCAGATCGCCTGGGAGGTCCGCAACCGCTTCCGGCTGTTCCGGGAGGAGCGCGATTTCCGCGAGCAGGTCGAGGCGCTGAACGGGCTGACAGTGCTGGCATCCGAGCAGACACTCGGCCGGCAGAGCGAAGGCCGCGGCTGGGCCCGCAACGTCGTCAACCGGCTGTGCATCGACCTCGCTGGGCGGGTCAACGAGCCGTGCACCCGCGATGGCGTCAAGGAAAGCTACCTGACCCCGACCGAGCACCCGGTGACAGTCCGCCTCGCCGGCGCCGTGCCGGTCGGCGCGATCTGCGCCTGGACGTTCGACGACGGCGACGGGCCGCGTAACGCCACCCAGGACTGCGCCGAGCCGATCAACTTCCGCGCCCGCTACGGCAAGCCGACGGTCGCCACGGTGGACATCACCAGCGGCGCCGACGCGCCGCTCCGCGTCACCACCCAGATCATGGTGCGGGATTTCTTCATCGCCGGACTCGGTGACTCGATCGGCTCGGGCGAAGGCAACCCGGACCGCGCCATCGCGCTGTCGGATGAAGGCTTCTGCTTCAAGTCGTATCTCGGCAGTGGGATTGGCCAGTTCTACCGGCCGAGCCGGGCCGGCTTCAAAGGCGGCCGCGCCTGCGAGGCGCCGGACACGCTGGCGAACTGGCAGCGCTATTCGGCGACCTGGTTCAACGCCGCCTGCCACCGTTCGCTGTACAGCTACCAGACCCGCACGGCGCTGGCGCTGGCGGTCCGCCATCCGCACATCGCCGTCACCTATCTGCCGCTCGCCTGCACCGGCGCCACGATCACCGACGGGCTGTTCGGCTCGCAGCGCGCCCGCGAGTGCTTCCGCACCAAATCCGGGACCTCGTGTCCGGGCAGCGTCGACGGTCAGCTCGGCGAACTGCGCGCCGCCCTCACAGCGGCGCACCGCCGTCAGCCGGACCGCACGCTCGACCTGGTGCTGCTGTCGATCGGCGCCAACGACATCAACTTCTCCGGCCTCGTCGCCGACGTCATCGTCGACTCACCGACCGAGCGCGCGCTGTTCCGACGCTCCGGCGTGATCGGCTCGGTGGAAGAATCGCGTACCGCACTGGCCCGCACGCTGCCGCGGGACTTCGCTCGGCTACGTGAGGCGCTGAAGCCGATGGTCGAGGATCTGTCGCGGGTGGTCTATGTCGCCTACGGCAATCCGGCGCTGTCGAACCGTGGCACACCCTGCCCCGGCGGCCCGGCGGGCTTCGACATCCACCCCTCGTTCAATGCCGATCCGACCCGGCTCGGCGCCGTCACATCGTTCGTCGACAATGAGTTCCTGCCGCGGCTGAAGGATCTGGCGCAATGCTCCAACGGCGTGCTGTGCCGTGATCCGTCGACCGAACGGATGACGTTTGTCGACTCGCATCAGCGGGTGTTCGCCGATCACGGCTTTTGCGCCCGCGCCGCCACCGATCCGGAATTCGATCGCGTCTGTTTCTCGCAGAGCGGCAACAGCTTCAACGCCGATATCGTCACCGCCGGCAACTCGCCGATGACCTGCGGCGCCGGGGCGAGCAACTACCGGGCTTACCTGCCCCGCGCCCGCTGGATCCGCGACGCCAACGACAGTTACTTCGCGGCGATGACCTATCCGCAGGGCCTCGCCGCCGCGATCCAGCCGGCCGATATCCATGACGCAACTTGGGGCGTGGTGTCGGCGGTGTATGGCGGCGCGATCCATCCGACCGCCGAAGGCCACGCCGCCATGGCCGACGCCGCTCTACCGGCGGCCGAGACCGTGCTGTCGCTGCAGCCCGGCCCCGACGTTACCAGCCAGCCGCTGCCCCCGCCCCCCGGCGCCATACCGCAGCGCATTGAGTAGGAATCGTTTGGTCGGACCGCTTTTGGAACGGGAGAGAGGTCCGACTCGACGAGGCTCAGCCTCCGGCAAATGAAAAGAGCGCCCTCCGCGGAGAGCGCTCTTGCAAGCTCGAAGATTTCTGACGTCCGATCCAGGAAGTGAAGCGCTACTTCGCCGGCGCCATCGCGCCGCCCTTCGGGGCCGGGGCCGGCGGAGCCTTGGCCTTGCCGGCCGTTCCAGGCGCAGCCACCGGCGGCTTGCCGGCTTGGGCTGCCTGCATGGCTGCCTGCTCTGGCATGAACTTGGTGACAATCTCCGGATCGAGCTGGGAGATCGCGGTGTCGGGCAACCTGAACCAGTCTTCGTCCTTGCCGAGCGCCGGCGTCATCAGATAGCCGCGCAGCGTCAGGGTCTGGCCGTCGGGACTGACCGTCAGCATCGCCTTCCACACGTCGCCGTTGCGCGGATCGAGGATGTTGCCGTTCTCATAGACACGGCCCTTCCGCTTCATGTCGCGGATCAGCGAGATGCCGAGGATGGGCTGGTTCTTGCGATCGTCCTCACACTCTTCGCAGATCGTCAGGTTGGGCTGTCCGGCCTGCGGAAAGCTCTTGGCAACGACCCCCTCGTACATGTTGTTGCCGCGATCGAGCATCAGCACCCAGACCACCGGCTTGCCGCCGGGCTTGCCGGTGTCGGTGCGTTGCCAGAGGCCGGCGGCGGTCGGTTCCGCGGCGACCGACGGGGCGGCCGCGGATAGCAACAGCGCGAAAGCCGCGACAGCAGCCCGCGCGACTAATCGGATCGGTCGATGTGTAGTCGGTCGATGTGTGATCATAGCAACACCTGAAACACCGCGATGGGACGACAATATGGCGGATCGATCCGGCAATCCAGTGAGCAGAGCGCGGCGGTTCGGGATCGATTCTATGACACAGCGATGTCAGCCGGCGGCGTAGCAGGTCGCTGAACGGGAACCCGCAGTGTCGCCAAGGCCGCGCCGAGACAGATCGCGACCGGCAGCCAGAACAGGATATAGAGATAGTTGAGATCGCTCGGAATGATCTCGTAGTCGACAGCGCTCGCTGCCAGGCAGGACGCGAGTAGCGCCAGCGCGGTCACTTCGCCGGACTTACGAAATGCCCGCCATCCGCTCGCCGCTGCGGCCAAGACCACTGCCGCCAGCGCCAGCGCCGCGATAACACCGCCGCGGACCGCCGCGCACATGAAGATATTGTGGCCGTTCATCACCTCGATGCCATTCGGCAGGATGACCCTGGTGTCGAACGCAAGTCCATAGCCGAGCCACGGCTTCAATGTGACCATATGCAGATACACCGGCCACAGCTCGAACCGCAGACTATCCTTCCGCTGCACCAATTCACCGGCAAGCGGCGTCAGCAGGGCAGCGACGGCCGCGATCGCCAGCAAAGCCGCGACCGCCACCGCGATCCGCCAATTGGCTGCCAGCAGCACCGCCACTCCGATGCCTCCCAGCGCGGCCATCAGCGAACCCCGACTGCCCGACAGCAGCACCGCTGCGAGAAGCACCAGCGCAGAAACAAACAGCAACACAAATTGCCAGGACCGCAGACGGCGGGTTGCCATCATCGCCACCGCGCCGACACACGGCATCGCGTACATCAGGCCGACGACGTTGGAATTGTAGTACAGGCTGAGCCCCTTGGTGCCCTGCAACCGCACCGTCAGCATCTCCGTCACCGACCAATGGCTAAACGTGCCGACGTCGCGGATCGCGGCCAGCGCAGCCACGGGTGCAAGCCACAGGAACAGCAGGCGAAGAAAATCGCCGTCGCGGCTGGCGAGATGAGCCACGATGGTGATGAACACCAGCACCGCTGCGACGTAACGGATGTTCTTCCACAGTAGCGATCCTGATACGCCATCACCGAACAACGACGTGGCGATGATGACGCCGAGGAAAGCAGCCGAGGCGAGGAAGACACTGGACTTGACGATCGGCGTCAGATTGCGCAGCGGCAGGGCGGTGATCAGCAGGGTCGGAAGCACCAGGAACCACAGGATGGTGCGGGCCAGCCAAATGTTGTGCATCACATACATCAGGCACATCACCAGCACGAACAACCGCTCGGGCGCTTTCACCGCCAATAGCCAGGCACGGCTCCGGTCAAACACCGAATGGGACGGTGACGAATGGGCGACAACTGACACCATAAGACCTCTATCTGGGGTGGGCGGTGGACCCCGTCGCGGCCAGGCCGCGTAGCACGTCGGCGAGTCGCGTTGCCGATTGGGCCCAGGTCACTGGGCGATAACCGGCGCGGATCGCGGCTTCGTGGTGGGCAAGTTGCTCAGGCGCCGCAATCAGGTCAAGGACGGCGGCTCGCCAGGCAGCGAAATCAAGCGGATCGAGGTGGCGCGCGAGGCCCGCGCCGGCTTCCGGCAGTGATGAGGCATCGGAGGCGAGGCAGTATTTGCCGAAGGCGAGGCTCTCGGATACCGGCAACCCCCACCCCTCATAGAACGACGGGTACAGCGTGAACAGGCAGTGCTGATACAGCCACGCCAGCTCATCGTCGCCGACGCGCGGCAGATGCAGGATCGATCTGGCAGTCACCGGATCATTGGCGATCTGCCACAACAGATCACTGCTGCCGAACCCCGGCTGACCAACGATCACCAGCGTCGGCAGGTCGGGCGTGTTCTGCTCGGTGAGCCTGTGCCAGAGGTGGTATAATAGATCAAAGTTCTTGCGCGACTGAATGGTCGAGACGCTGATCACGAAGCGCGCGGCCTGCGTATCGGTCAGCGCTTCCGGTCGCCGCGCCGTCTGCGGCGCAGGAATATCAGCGCCAAGATGCACAATTTCGACAGCGCCGCGCATCCCGCCGTGGCGCTGTGCGTAGCCGAGAATATCGCGTTTGGTCGCCTCCGAGATCGAGACGATCAAGTCGGCTTCCTTGATCAGGAACTGCGCGTAGGCGTCGAACTTGGTGACGAAATCGCCGCCGGCGAAGAACTGCGGCGCGACGGCCGGGATGAAGTCCTGGCACAGGGCCGCCACTTTGGTGCCGCGCTCGCGGCGCATCCGGGCAACCGTGGCAAAGTCGACCCGCGACCAGTTCTCACCAGCGAGAAAAAGCACCTCGCCGAGGCCGTCCCCTCCAAGTTTCGGCAGCGGCTCTGCCTGGCTGGTCTTGCGCAGCAGCGACGCCGTCGCGCCGCGGACTGCGGTCTTGACCGTGCGTTCGACGGACTTGCCGATCGGCTTCAGGACGGCGGCGATCCCGCTCGCCTGCTTCGACTTGGCCCTGCCGGCGACCGGCTTGCCGCTCAGGTCGGGCGGAGTCGCGACCGCAACGTAGTCGTTACGGAGCGGGTCATAGCGGCAGAACCGCAGCGCTGGAGCCATCTCGGCCGACAATGCGCGGATGTAACTTTGTTCAACCCGGAGGGTGCCGTTCATCTGGCCGGAGCGCGCCCGCGCACTGGTCGAGACATCCATCCACAGCCAGGGCTGATCGTGCCGGTCGGCGGTCTGATCCAAGGTGCTGTCCGTCATTTCCGAGATCGGCCCCTCGGCCGCTGACCGGCGGGTCTAGCGGGTCCGGCTTTGCAGCGTCAATGCCGGCCGCTTGCATTGCCAGCCCGCCCGCAGTCTAAGTTCCTCGCCGCCCACCTTCCAGGGCGGAACAGCGATGAGGGATGGCGTGCCGCCGGAGCAGCCCAAAGTCTCGGTGATCATGCCGGTGCGCGACGGCGGACGCTGGGTCGCCGAGGCGATCCGCAGCGTTCAAAATCAGACTCTCCACGATTTCGAGCTGTTGGTGATCGACGATGGCTCCGCCGATGCGACCCCCGCAATTTTGGCTGACGCGGCTGCAGCCGACCCGCGCATTGTCGTGCTCACCCAGCACCGCGATGGTCTGGTGGCCGGCCTCAATCGCGGACTGGCCGCGGCACGCGCCCCCTTGATCGCCAGGCTGGACGCCGACGACATCGCCCTGCCGAACCGGCTGGCCCGGCAGGTGGATTACATGGCGGCCCACCCCGATGTCGTGCTGCTCGGCGGCTGGGCCACCATTATCGACGAGAACGGCCAGCCGAAGGGACGCGAGATGCGCCCGAGCCCGAACGATCTTCGGGCGACGCTGATGAAGAAGAGCCCGTTCATCCATCCGACCGTCATGTTCCGCGCCGAAGCGGCGCGCCGGGTCGGCGGCTACCACGCCGCCTTCGAGGCCGGCGAGGATTACGATTTCTGGCTCCGACTCGCTGATATCGGCGAGCTCGCGATCATTCCGGAACTGCTGATCCGCTACCGCGAGCACGGCAGCAGCGTCACCCGCACACGACAGCTGCGCCAGATCTACTCCGCCCGCCTCGCCAAGCTCGCCGCCGCCGCCCGCCAAGCCGGGCAGCCCGACCCCTCGGCCGCGCTCGCCGCACCGCCAGAGTGGCATGATGCAAGCCCCGGCCCGTTCGAGCGCGACAGTTCGCGGCTGTTCCGAATGCTGGAGCTCGCCGACCCGGCCGCCGCGGCCCGCATCCCCTCCTCGGCGATCGATCTCGAAGCGATCGCCTCGCAGCTTGGCACCCTGACGGCGGGCGAGCGCAAATTCGCACAGGCGGCGCTGCTCAATCTGTTGCGCCTACCCCACGATGCGCCAGGGATCTCGCGCTTGAAACTATACTGGTTGCTGCTCAGGCTCGGCCCCTTAAAGGCAGCCAAGCTGCTAATCGCAAAGTAAGCCGCAGCGTCGTCGGTCACATCAAACTATTTCGCTGCAGGCTGCACAAAACGCTTGGCGAGAGCGTGGTAGATTCCTTCCTCGGCGATCAGCCGTGAGGTCGCGTAGGCGATCAGGGCGGCGGCCATCAGAGGGATCACCATCGCGTGGTTGTCGGTCATCTCGATCACGATGACGAAGGCTGTGATCGGCGCCTGCACCACGCCGGAGAAATAAGCCACCATTCCGAGCAGCATGATCGCCGCAATCGGCGTTGCCGGAAACAATGTCGCGACGTTGCTGCCAAGCCCAGCGCCGACGGCGAGCGAGGGCGAGAAGATGCCGCCAGGCAACCCGCTGACGGAGGAGAGCGTGGTCGCAAGGAATTTCAGCAAGCCGAAATCCTCGGGCAGCGCTGTGCCGCTCTCCAGCGCCGTCTTCACCTGGCTGTAGCCGGTGCCGTAGATCGTATCACCGGAGACGAAACCGCAGACCGCAACAGCCAGGCCGCAGAGCAGCGCCACGATCAGCGGACGACGATTGAACGCGGTGCTGGCGCCGGCTGCCACAACGCATCGGATGAACAGGCCGCCGGCCGCTCCACCGACGATGCCACACGCGGGAATGGCCAGCCAATCGATGCCGCCGCGCAGTCCCATCGCGCTGGTGCCGAAATACGTGTAGTTGCCGAGCAGAGCGATCGACGTCAGGCCGGCTGCCACCACCGCCGCAATAATCAGCGTGCTCGATCGCGTTTCGAACGAGCGGCTCATTTCCTCGATGCCGAAGATGATGCCCGCCAGCGGCGTGTTGAATGCCGCGGCGACGCCGGCCGAGGCGCCGGCCAGGATCAGCCCGGGCTGGCGGCGCGGCGAGAAGCGGCCGAGCGCGAACATGATCGAGGCGCCGATCTGCACCGTCGGCCCCTCGCGGCCCACCGAAGCGCCGACCAGAAGACCGAACAGCGTCAGCAGGAATTTGCCGATCGCGATCCGCAGCGACACCAGCTTGGCACGCGCGGTCTGGTCGGTGAGGCGCCGCGCCGCGATCGCCTGCGGAATACCGCTGCCCTGCGCGTTCTGGAAGAAGCGGTTGGTCAGATACACCGACAGCAGAAAGCCGAGCGGCGTCACCAAAAACGGCAGGTAACGCGAGTGGCCGAGCAGGTCGGCGAAGACAAGCTGCGCCCAATCGGCAAGCTGGGCCAGTACTGCCGCCGCGGCGCCGACCACGACGCCACCGAGCAGAAAGATCGCCCGCCGCCGCGACCGCGTGGATGCGATGATCAGGATGCGTTTGTGGCGATGGGACAGAGCGAACTTCATTGCCGTGATCAGCAGCTCGGAAAGACTTGAATGAGACGTCTTTCTTGACGCCCATCGCTCAGGCAAGTCCAGCGCACCCCGGCGTCACTTTGACGTGACCTGCGCGGGGTAGGCCCCAAAAACAAAAGAGCGCGCCGACCGGGCGCGCTCTTCAAGGATCAAATAAGTCGGCGGTCTTAGTTCACGCCCAGCTTCTTCTGCAGATTGGTGGACGAGGTGGTGTACTGGAACACCACGCGCTTGTCCGGGTAAACGTACTTGACGGCCTTCTGCGCCATCAGCGCACCCTCATGGAAGCCCGAGAGGATCAGCTTCAGCTTGCCCGGATAGGTGTTGATGTCGCCGATCGCGAAGATGCCGGGGACGTTGGTTTCGAACGTGCCGGTATCGACCGGGATCAGGTTGTTCTCCAGATCCAGGCCCCAGTTGGCAACCGGCCCGAGCTTCATCGTCAGGCCGAAGAACGGCAGCATCGCGTCACACTTGATCTGCGCCGTCGAGTTGTCGTTCAGCTTCACGGTCGCGCCGGTGAGCTGGCCGTTGTCGCCCTGCAGCTCGGTGATCTGGCCGATCTTGAGATCGAGCTTGCCGCTGGCGACGAGCTGACGCATCTGCTCCACCGAATGCGGCGCGCCGCGGAAATCGTCGCGGCGATGTACCAGCGTCATGCTCTTGGCGATCGGGTTGAGGTTCAGCGTCCAGTCGAGCGCGGAGTCACCACCGCCGACGATCAGGATATCCTTGCCGCGGAAGTCTTCCATCTTGCGCACGGCGTAGTGCACCGAAGTGCCCTCATAAGCTTCGACGCCCGGCACGGGCGGACGCTTCGGCAGGAATGAGCCGCCGCCGGCCGCGACCACCAGCACGGTGCATTCGAACACCTTTCCGGCGTTAGTGGTGACTCGGAACCCGGGGTCTCCGATCTTCTCGACGTTTTCGACCATCTCGCTGAGATGGAAGGTCGGGTTGAACGGCTTGATCTGCTCCATCAGCGCTTCGGTGAGGCCGTGGCCGGTCACCATCGGAATGCCGGGAATGTCGTAGATCGGCTTCTCCGGATAGAGCTCGGCACACTGGCCGCCGACCTTGTCGAGAATGTCGACGAGATGCGCTTTGACGTCCAGCAGGCCCAGCTCGAACACGGCGAACAGTCCGCACGGACCCGCGCCAACAATCAGCACATCGGTTTTGATCGTTTCGGTCATCTTTGTTTTCTTTGTCAGTTGAAGATGTTCGGACGCGGGCGGTCCGGTCGCGGCCTGTCTAACCAAGGCCGGCAGGGGAGAAAAGACATAAATGGATATTGGTATCTTGTTCTAGCGCAAGTTTTGCGTTCAATGGTTCTAAAAAGCCCGGAGAATGGCCCTTGACCGCACGATCTCGTGACCACGCGCTGCCGCAGCTCGCTGATTTCCCCTTCCGTCTCGCCGACAACGTCCGCTTCGCCGACCTCGACCCAAATAACCACGTCAACAATGCAGTTTACGCCAGTTATTTCGAGACCGGCCGGGTCACGCTGATGAAGGATCCGAACGCCGGACTGATCCCGCCGGGACTATCTTGGGTACTGGTGCGGCTGGATATTCACTTTCGCAGTGAGCTGCACTGGCCGGGCAAGATCGAGCTCGGGCTCGGCCTGGTGAAACTCGGGCGCACGTCGACGCATTTCGATCAGGTGGTGTTTTCCGAGGGAGTCTGCGTCGCCTCGGCGCGCGCCGTAACCGTGCTGGTCGACGAGAGCAGCCGTAAGCCGACGCCGCTGACCGAACAGATCATCACCAATCTCGGGCCGTGGTGGCGCCGCGGCATCGAACACGATTGATATCAGCGGCGCTGCTGCTGAGCTTTGAAATTAGCCGAGACAAAATGGCGGCTGCGCGCGCCCAACGAACCGGGCAGCCGCCGCGCTGAGCGCGGCAGGCTTAGTTCTGAGAAACAGACTAATACCAGAGACTGTCGCGCAGCGGACCGCGCGACACGCCTCCGATAGCAATAGCGGAAATTAGGCTTGGCGTTCGGGCGTGGTGACGATCAGCCCGTCGAGTTCGTTCGAGACCTTGATCTGGCACGACAGCCGCGAGTTCGGGCGTACGTCGTAGCCGAAGTCGAGCATGTCTTCTTCCATCGGCGACGGGCCGCCGACCTTCTCGCGCCAGGCTTCGTCGACATAGACGTGGCAGGTCGCGCAGGCGCAGGCGCCGCCGCATTCTGCCTCAACGCCAGGGATGGCATTGCGGATCGCCGCTTCCATCACGGTCGCGCCTTCTTCGACTTCGACAGTGCGGGTTTCACCGGTGTGATCAACGAAGTTAATCTTGGCCATGATTGCTCGTCGGACGCTTTGCTCGTTTTATGAATTATGGGCTGACGCGCCAGTCCTATAGCGTCTCGGCCGACGTTCCGCCAGCCGTTACGCCTTTCAAAAGCCAGGACGAGTCGGGTTGAAGCGGTCGTCAATCGCGGCCCGGGCATGATCGACCGCAGCTTCCAATACGGCGAGCGGTTCCGCCGCATCCTCGCCGCGGCGCAAGGCGTCCTCGAGACTCGCGGCGGCTTCCGCCACGGCGAACGCCCCGATCGCGCGGGCCGAGCCCTTCAACGTGTGCGCGAGCGCGGCGGCGTCGGCCGGCCAGGAGGCGAGCAGCGCCATCAGGCTTGCGGCCTGCGCGGTGAACAGCAGCAGCACTTCCCGCTCGAGCGCGGCGTCGCCCAGCGTCATCTTATAAAGATGCGCGTCATCGATCGGCTCGAAGTCCGGAACCAGCGGCGGCGATGGCATCCATTCGATCCGTTCGACCTGTATCGGCACGTTCACCTCGGCACAGAATTGCGGTTTTCCACATCTCGGCAATCCAGGCCGAGAAGCGAACCACGAGTCTAGTTAACGCATCCTTGCAGGTGCAGCCGCACCGTTTTGGCACAACGTCGCCGAGTTGCCGCGATGATGTCGCTAAAATGCCACCGTTACCGCTCGGGCCGGTAGGATTTTTGCGTCCTCCGAAGGGCTTAGCCGGGTATGCCGTTAACGATGATTAAGAAAGTCTTAATCCGAACCATTTCATTCGCGCGATCGAGCCAATAGGATGTTTCAGGAAGTGGCGGACAAAAGCGCGGTGGGAATGGGGTTCAACTTCGCCGTGCTGGGGGAGCACCGAGGGGCCTTTCTGCGGTCTCCACTGAACCGACGTCCCCGGATGCGTAACAAGGGCGTAAATCAAGATGGCGAACAATCCTAAGAAGATCAAAGATCCGACCGAAGTCGCGCTGTCGGCGATTCAGGAAGCCCTGAATATCCCCGACGCGCCTCCGGCCGGTGACGATCAGGCCGCCGGGCCAAAGGAAAGTGTGCCAAATTCGGACAGCCCCGAGCCCAGCTTCTCCGAGCTGACGGAGCTGGCCGGGGAGCCGCGGATCACGCCGCCGGCGCCGAGCTTCGAGCCGGCCGCCGAGCGCAGCTTCGCCAGCCGCCCCGCCAACGACGACCGCGAGACCATCGGCCAGCTGCTGCAGTCGCTGCAGAAGGGTCGCACCACCCGTAACGTCTATACGCTCGCCACCATTTTCGCCGGCGTCTGGGTGTTCGGCGGCATCATTCTGACCGTCAGCTTCCTGCCCGCCCTGCAGGCGCTGGTCGGCCAGGGCAGCGGCGGAACGCTGGCGCTCGCGGGCCTCGCCGCGCTGTTCTTCGCGCCGGTGATGCTGTTCTACTTCCTCGCCAGCCTCGCGTGGCGCGGCCAGGAGCTGCGGATGATCGCGCAGTCGATGGCGCAGGTCGCAATCCGTTTCTCCGAGCCCGAAATCGCCGCCAGCGACTCGGTGGTAACCGTCGGTCAGGCAATCCGCCGCGAGGTCGCCGCGATGGGAGACGGCGTCGAGCGTGCGATTGCGCGCGCCAGCGAACTGGAAGCGCTGGTCGCCAACGAAGTGTCGGCGCTTGAGCGCGCCTATTCGGACAACGAAGTACGCATTCGCGCGCTGCTGCAGGACATCGCGCATCAGCGCGACAACCTGGTCGGTCAGGCCGAGCAGGTTCGCAGCGCCATTTCCGGCGTGCAGATCGACCTCCGCCACGACATCGCGCTGATCTCGGACGCGATCGCCAGCCGCGTCGACGAAGTCGCCAAGAGCATCACCAGCGCCCTGGAAGAGCGTGGCGCCCATATCACCAGCGCCCTCAGCCACGCCGGCGACAACATGATTCTCGCGCTCGGTGAGCGCGGCGGCGAACTGCTCGACCGCCTCGAAGAAGCCAGCGCCGAGACCACCCGCGCGGTGCTCGATGCCAGCGAGCGGCTGACCACCAGCCTGAACTTCAAGACCGGCCACGTGCACGCCGAGTTCGTCGAACTGGCCGATCGCGTCCACGACATGATGAACGAGCGGCTCGACCGCATCACCACCGATTTCGAGCAGCGCTCCTCGACCATCATCGACGGCATTTCGGAGCGCACCGAGCAGGTGCAGGATTCGCTGAAGAACTCCGGCGACTCGCTGCTGCTCGAACTCGAGCTGCGCAGCACCGATCTGGTCAACAAGATCGACGACGCCGGCCATCGCCTCGCCGATCAGATCCTGACCAGCGGCGACAAGGCGAGCGAAGCACTCGACGTCACCGTCAACACGCTGGTCGCCAAGGTGGTGAGCCAGACCGAAGCGACCCACGACACGCTCAGCATCCAGATGAGCGCGTTCGACGACCTGGTGAAGCAGCAGGGCACCGAGCTGGCCGAGAAGTTCGCGCGCGACAGCGGCACGCTCGGCGCACTGATCACCCGCCACATCTCCGAATTCGACCGCACCGTGAAGACGTTCGGCGGCGAGATCGTCGAGCGGATGGGCCAGCGCACCCAGGACATCAACGAGACCCTGAAGACCTACGTCGACAATTTCGATCAGCGCGTCGCGACCAGCTCCGGCGAAATCACCGCGCGGCTGGACGATCGGCTGCATCAGTTCGAAAGCCTGTTCGACACCCGCGTCGGCAGCCTCGACGGCACGATCGACAACCGCCTCAAGTCGCTCGACGACACCGTCGGCAATCATCTCAACTCGCTCGAACGCATCCTCGACACCCGCACCGAAGCCGTCACCGGCAACATCGACGGCCGCATCGAGAAGCTCGCCTCGACGCTGTCGACCGGCGCCGCCAACGCGGTGGAGGCGATCGACTCGCGGATCGTGCAGCTCAGCACCACGCTGTCGACCGGCACCTCGAGCGCGGCGGACATCATCGACGGCCGCATCGCGACCCTGACCACGACGCTGTCGACCGGCGCCGCGAACGCCGTCGAAGTGATCGACGACCGCATCACCACGCTCACCACTACGCTGTCGACCGGGACGGTGCAGGCGATCGAAGCGATCGATTCCCGGCTCACCCACCTCACCCACTCGCTCACCGACGGCACCGCGCAGGCGATCGACGCGATCGACCGCCGCATCGGCGCGGTCACCGAGACCATCGACAGCCGCACCGCCAATCTCAGCACCACCGTCAGCGCACGTTTCCAGGAGATCCACGACGGCCTGGAGAACCGCGTCACTGCGGTGATCAACGACGTCGACCTTCGCGTGTCGCAGTTCGAAGACCTGCTCGGCTCGCGCATCGAAGCGGTCGCCGGCCGGTTCGAGAGCAGCGGCCGCGAGGCCAGCGAGATGCTGATGGCGCGTGCCGAAGAGCTGTCGCAGGGCATCAAGACCAACGTCGCCGACGCCGAACGCACCCTCACCCATCTGGTGGTCAGCACCAGCGACACCATCCGCAGCAGCACCCAGTCGGCACGCGACTCGATGCTGTCGGTGTCGAACGATGTCGGCGCTCAGCTGCAGGTCACCTCGGCGGAGATCGAACGCGCCCTCACCACGGTCGGCACCACCGCGGCCGCGACCGTCGTGTCGAGCGCCACCGAAGCCCAGGCCAAGCTCACCATGGTGTCGAGCGAAGCCGCGATGCAGTTCCGCTCGCTGTCCGACGACATCGAACGCACGCTGTCGGCCGCCGGCACCGCCACCGTCGCTACCGTGCTGGCCGGCGCCCGCGAGGCCCAGACTACGCTGGTCGCGACTTCCACCGACGTCACCACTCAGGTGAAGTCGCTGGCGTCCGACATCGAGCGCACCCTCAGCGAAGTCGGCGGCCATGCGGCTGCGTCGCTGCTCGGCAGCGCGCGCGAAGCGCAGAGCACGCTGACCTCGACCTCGACCGAAGTCGCCACCCAGGTGAAGTCGCTCGCCTCGGAGATCGAGCGCAGCCTGACCGAAGCCGGCGGCAGCACCGCAGCGTCGGTCCTGAGCAGCGCCCGAGAGGCCCAGACCGCCCTCACCACCACCTCGGCCGACGTCGCCAATCAGGTGAAGTCGCTCGCCGTCGACATCGAACGCACCCTCACCGGCGCCGGCGACACCACCTCGGCCTCGGTGCTGGCGAGCGCCCGCGAGGCTCACGCCACGCTGGTGTCGGCTTCGTCCGAAGTCACCGGGCAGATCCGCTCGCTGTCGACCGACATCGAACGCACGCTGTATGCGGCCGGCAACGCCACCGCCGAAGCCGTGCTCAGCGGCGCCCGGTCGGCGCAGTCCACCCTGGTCTCGGCCTCGGAAGAAGCCTCCGACAAGGTCAAGTCGCTCAGCGACGACATCCAGCGCACGCTGGTCGCGGCGTCGTCGGAAGCGGCCAACCAGGTCACGACCCTCACCGCCGACGTCGAACGCCGGCTGTCCGCTTCGGGCGCCAACACCATCGAGACCATCGTGGCCGGTGCGCGTGAAGCGCAGAACACCCTGGTGGCGACCTCGACCGAAGCCGCCAACCAGGTGAAGTCGCTGGCCAGCGACATCGAACGCACGCTGACCGCCGCCGGCAGCGCAACCGCCGGCACGCTGCTGGCCAGTGCGCGCGAAGTGCAGACCACCCTGGTGTCGACCTCGACCGAGTCGGCCGATCAGGTTCGGTCGATCGCCGCCGATGTCGAGCGCACGCTGGTGGCTGCCGGCCGCAGCACCGCAGACTCGATCGTGGCGAGTGCCCGTGAGGCCCAGACCTCGCTGGCGACCGCGTCGGGCGAAGCCGCCAACCACGTCAAGTCGCTGGCGATCGATGTCGAGCGCACGCTGACCAGCGTCGGTGCCGCCACCGCCCCGACCATCCTCGACAGCGCCCGCCAGGTACAGTCGACGCTGACCACCAGCTCGGTCGATGCCGCCGGCCAGATCAAGGCGCTCTCTGCCGAGATCGAGCAGACGCTGTCGGCTGTGACCGCCAACACCACAGACCACATCCAGGTCAGTGCCTCGGCGGCTCAGGCCACCTTGGTGGCGATGTCCAACGAGGTCAGCGCCAAGATCAAGTCGACCTCGGCCGACGTCGAGCGTTCGGTGTTCGCCGCCAGCGGCAGCTTCGGCTCGACCATCACCGCCAAGAGCGAGGAGATCGTCGGCTACGTGCAGCAGCAGGCCGAGCGGCTGTCGCTGATCATCGACGGCAAGCGCGGCGTGCTGGTCGAAGCCATCGCCGGCAAGACCAGCCAGCTCACCACCGAAATCGATCGCGTCACCAGCGATGCGCTGAACGCCATCGAGTCGCGCGGCAAGACCTTCTCGCACTCGATCCTGACCAACGGCACCGAAGTCGCCCGCTCGATCACCGGCGCCGGCGATCTGGCCACCAATGCGATCAACAAGTCGCTCAAGGACCTCGACCTCGCGTCGCGGTCGGCGATCGAACAGTCGCGCCAGGTCTCGATCACCGCGGTCACCGAGATGCAGGAGACCAGCAAGATCCTGCGCACCGACACCGTGGCTCTGTTCGAGCGGCTGCGTGAAGGCAACATCCTGCTGCAGGAAGTGCTCACCGGCGCCCACGAGAACCTCAACTCGCTGGAGCGCGCGCTGGTCACCCGCGTCGCCGACTTCGTCACCACGATGAACGAGGTCAACGCCCGCAGCGGTGCTGCTACGCAGACGCTGGAAGACCAGCTCACCGGCTTCCACACCAAGACCGCCCGGGCGCTGGAAGATCTCGGCGCGCTGTCGGCGCAGTTCGAAGCTCATGGCCACGCTTTGGCCGAGGCTGCCGACCTGCTCGAGCACAGCAACCGCCAGGCCTCGACCTCGGTCAGCGATCGCAAGGAAGCACTGGAATCGCTGGTCACCACCCTCGATCTGCGCACCGCCGATCTTGACCAGCGGCTCGGCCGGTTCACCAGCCTGCTGGATGAATCGCTCGCCGCCGCCGAGGAGCGCGCCCGCGACGTCGCGCGGATCGTCGCCGAAACCGCCGGTGCCGGCTCCGCCAGCATCACGCAGCAGTTCGAAGCGGTGCGCAGCGCCGCCGAGCAGGAGCGCCGTCTCACCGTCGAGGCGATGCATCAGGTCTATAAGCAGGGTACCCAGGAAGCCGACGCGCTGTTCAAGCAATCGGCCGATCGCTTCACCTCGATCGTCCAGGGCATCAAGCAGATGGCCGCCGAGATGCAGCACGAGCTCGAATCCACCCGCGAGGAGCTGCGCCGCGGCGTGCTCGAAATCCCGCAGGAGGCCGCCGAGAGCACCGCGCAGATGCGCAAGGTGATCGTCGACCAGATCGAGGCGCTCGCCGAGCTCAACCGCATCGTCGCCCGCCACGGCCGCGGTATGGACGTGGTGACGCCGACCCGCGCCGCCACCGCGACCACCCGCGAGGAAGAGCCGGTGCTGGCCACCGCCAGCGTTGGACGTGCCGAAACGGTCGCCGCCCGCCCTGCCCCGCGCAGCCGGGAATCCAGCGCCGCGACGCTGCCGCCGCCGGACCTCGGCATGCCGGTCGGCCCACGCCGCACCGAAGCGCCGCCGGTCGCGCCGAGCAACGCCGACCAGGGCCGTGACGGCTGGCTGTCGGAGCTGCTCAACCGCGCCGACACCAGCGCCGAGCGTGAACCGCCGCGCGGCCGCGCCGCCCAGCAGGCTCAGGCTGCGATGAGCGGCAATCCGCTGGAGTCGCTGTCGCTCGACATCGGCCGGCTGATGGACCGCAACCTCGCGCTGGAGATGTGGGAGCGCTACCAGCGCGGTGAGGCGAAGTCCTTCACCAAGCGGCTCTACACTCCGGCCGGCCAGAAGGCGTTCGACGAAGTCGCCCGCAAATATCGCAGCGAGCGCAGCTTCAAGCAGACCGTCGATCGCTATATCGCCGAGTTCGAGCGCCTGCTCGACGAGGTCGCCCGCGACGACAACGCCCCGCAGGCCCTGCGCGGTCACCTCTCGTCCGAGACCGGCCTGGTCTACACGCTGCTGGCGCACGCGGCGGGACGGCTCGGGTAAGCCAGCACTCTGCCCGGTCCGGGCAGTGGCTTAAGTAAGTGATGCAAAGCGGGGGCCGGCGGCCCCCGCTTTTCGTTTGGCGTTGTCGAAGCGGAGCTGCCTCGCTATCTCACGATGAGACACGCCCCAGTTTCCGATCCGCATCAGGCCGAGAACGCACCATGCCTTCTGAACACCGCTCGCCTCGCCTTGCCGTTCTGATCGATGCGGACAACGCATCGGCAAAGATCGCCGATGGACTGTTCGAGGAGATCGCGAAAATCGGCGAAGCCAGCGTTCGCCGGATCTACGGCGACTTCTCCACCTCGCGCTCGAAAGGCTGGGCCGACATTCTGGCGAAACACGCCATCATCCCGCAGCAGCAGTTCGCCTACACCACCGGCAAGAACGCCTCCGACATCACGCTGGTGATCGACGCGATGGACCTGCTTCACAGCGGCCGCTTCGAAGGCTTCTGCCTGGTTTCGTCCGACAGCGACTTCACCCGTCTCGCCTCGCGGATTCGCGAGCAAGGCGTCGATGTATTCGGCTTTGGCGAACAGAAGACCCCAGAGAGTTTCCGGCAGGCGTGCCGGCGCTTCGTCTACACCGAGAACCTGATCGCAGGAGCGAGCGACAGCAAGGGTACGGCATCGACGGCGAAGCCGCTTCAGCCGCCGAGCGCAGCCACTCCGATCATCGAGCGGGTGATCAAACAAATGGAAAGCGAAGACGGATGGGTGTCGCTCGGTGAAGTCGGCAAGCACCTGTCCAATCTGGCTTCCGACTTCGACCCCAGAACCTTCGGCTTCCGCAAGCTGAGCGACCTCGTTCGCAAGACCAACGCGTTCGAGTTGGAGCATCAGGGCGGCCACGCGATGCGGATTCGCCTGAAGCCGCACGGCGCCCCGGCCGAAAAGCCGACATCCCGGCGGAGGCGCTCCGCGAGACCGAACCCGCCCACGGGCGGCGCCGAGTCCTGAACGGTGGGCGCGAGATCCGCGCGCCAGCTCGACGCGGGCATCTGCGCCGGCAATCGGATAGATCCGTGCCACCCGCTGCACCGAGATGAGCGGCGACTGCGTTCAGTGGCTGCCGACCGTCTGGTCCTCACCGGCCACCCGGCTCGCGCTGAGTTCAACTACGGTGTCCATCGGCGTCAGCAACGATCGGCGATGGGTGATTGCCAGCACCGTGACGTCGCAAGCAATCGCCCGGATGTGGTCCATGATGTCCCGTTCGGTGTCTTCATCCAGGGCTGAGCTGACTTCGTCGAGAAACAAGATCGCCGGGGCGCCGTACAGAGCACGCGCGACCGCAATCCTCTGGCGCTCCCCGCCGGACAGTTTGAGACCGCGTTCGCCCACCGCCGTATCGAACCCCTCCGGCAGGGCTTCGATCAGCTGAAGGATCGCGGCCTTGCTGGCCACGTCTCGCAACCGCGCTTCGTCCCGCTCCCGGCCGAGCAGGATGTTGTCCGCCAGACTCTCGTTGAGCAGGATCACCTCCTGCGGAACGACCGCGATCATCTTGAACCAATCGGCGCGCGCGATCTGCCGTATCTCGGTGCCATCCACCGTGATCCGGCCTTGCTGCGGCTCAATGGACTTCAGGGCGAGCTTGAAGACGGTCGACTTTCCCGCGCCGGTCTCGCCGACGATGAACGTGATGGTGCCGCGCCCGGCGGAAAAACCGATACCTGATACGCCTCGCCCATTCCCGTAATCGTAGCCGACCTCTTCGAACATGATCGTGCCATCGGAGATGCTGAAGGAAGCCGACGACCGATCGTCGTGTTCTTCCGGAGCATTCCAGAAGCGCGTCAGCGGCACCAGTTGCGCGCGCGATCGGGCGAAACTGTCCATGGTCTGCGCGATCATTTCGAACGGGGTGTTGAGCTGCAGCAGGAGAGCGTTGAACAGCACGATGTCCCCGATGCTGACGGCCCCAGCCTGATATTTCGGTAACAGCAGCGCGAAATTGATCGCGAACTGGGCTGTGAGACCAAGACCGAGCAGAGCCGAAGTTCCTGTCCGCCTGAGCATGTAGGCCCGCCAGCCGTCCCTGACGGCAGCTGCGCGATCGGCGAAGCGCCGGCTCATCCAGGTCGAGCCACCGAGCTGGCGCAGGGTTTCCATCGCGTTCATCGCGTTGCCGGCGAACCGGGCGTTGTCCTGGCTAGCGGCCATCGCAGCGTCCAGAAGTTGCTGCGACCCTCGCGTCGAGCCTAGTGTGACGAGAACGACGACCACGCCGTAGACCGCGACCGCGAGGACGATCTGCAGATCGAGCAGATAGCCGAGCGTGACCAGCGTCAGCCCGACTTGGGTCGCGCTCGGAAGCCAGACGATCAGAGCGATGTTCGCGATGGTCGTCAGAGCGCCTCGTCCCTGGCCGACTGCATTCTGGATCTCGGCGGGATTGTGCTCGATGAAGAACTCGGAGCGCTTCCGCAAGATTCGCGCGAACAGCTCGGTGGAGACGAAATATCCGAGGTTCTCGGAGATGATGACCGAGAGATACTGGACCACCCGGCTCAACACCGACGCGATCCCGATCAGCGCCGCATAGGAGAACAGCGCGTACAGCAGTTCGCCGGACGCGTGGTCCTTCGGCAGTTGGTCGATCGCCCGGGAAAATAGATACGGCGCCGCGACGCTGGCTGCGCTGGAGATCAGGACGACGGCCACGACGACCGAAAGCGACCGCCAATCCTCTCGCGCATGGCTGCGCAGTATCGCCACGGCAGGGCTGGGACCAGAACTGTCTTTGTTCATGCGGCCCTCGCGCGTTGGAGCGTTGTCCAGGGAGGGGCTGTAATAGACGTCAGAGATCGCGATTTCCACCGTCTGCCGATCGGTTGAAACGATTCAAGGCAGATTCGCGAAACCGGTATGATCGCGTGGGTTGGCCGGACGCGGGCGAAACAATCAACCAAGCGTGCGAAGGTCATCCTTTGAGGCTCGCTGCGCGGGCGCCTCTGGATGACGATAATCCTCGCTGAGGACCGTCTGTTCGACGCGAAGCTCGCGCCCTACTGCGGCCTTCGCCGCGGCGGGCGCGGCTGTTCGGCGCGGGCGGCGGTGGGCGGCGCTCCGGTCGGCTGCTCCTGCTGAGCGGTGTTGCTCGGCCCGAACAGCACCCTGGTCGGGTTGCGGTCGAAATTGTTCACCGCGCGGCTGATGTCGGCGAGCGTCCGACGGCCGTCGAGGATCAGGGCGCCGGAGCGCTTGTCGAGATTGTCGGCGAGTTCGCGGAACGACTTCACAGCCTGGAACAGCTCGCCGCCGTCCTTGCCGCCGGCCAGCGCGTCGATGCCCTGCATCACGCTGTCGGTCTTGGCGATTACGCCGTCGACCCGCGACATGATGCTGTCGATCTTGTCGGAGCTGCGCGCCAGGCTCGAGGTGAAGGTCTGCAAATTCTCCAGCGAGGTCTTCACCGACTCCTGGTTCTCGGAGACCAGGCGGTTGACGTTGCGCAGGGTCGCCTTGATGGACTCGGAGATGTCCTGCAGCAGCTCGGGATCGGCGGTCAGCACCGGGGTGCCGTCGTCGTCCAGCGGCACCGGCGGCGCGGTTTCCGAGCCGCCCTTCAGCGAGATCGCGGCGACACCGGTCAGGCCCTGGAATTCCAGGCCGACCTGGGTGTCCTTGCGGATCGGTGCGGTGTTCTCGACCATCGCCAGCGCCACCACGCGGCGCGGGTTGTCGAGCTTGACCGACACCACCTCGCCGACCCGGACGCCGTTGAAATTCACGCTGCCGCCGTTGCGCAGGCCCGAGGCCGCGCCTTCGAACACCACCCGCAGCGGACTGCGCGCCTTGGTGGTATGCAGGCTCTGAAACCACAGCACGAACCCGAACGCCGCGGCGATCACCGCGAGGGTGAACGTCCCGATCAGGAAGTAATTCGCACGCGTTTCCATTCGCCTCTACTCCAAACCAATCTGCGGCGCCGCCGGCTCATCAGCCGCCGCGCCACGCGGCAGGCTTTGAGCGCAGAATGCGGAAGCAAAACGACGCAGCCGCGGTGCGGCGGTCGAAATTTCCTGACGCACCCCGATCATGGCGAACCGACCACCGCGCGAGCGCGCTTGCCGTGAAAATAAGAACGCAGCCACGGATGCTGCGAGGCCTGCATGTCGGCGATGGTTCCGGCTGCGATCACCTTGCCATCCCCCAGCACCGCGATGCGGTCGCAGGCGGTGTGCAGGCTGTCGAGGTCATGGGTTACCATGAAAACCGTCAGGCCCAAAGTCCGCTGCAGCGTCCGCACCAGCTCGTCGAAATCGCCGGCGCCGATCGGGTCGAGGCCCGAGGTCGGCTCGTCGAGGAACACCAGTTCGGGATCGAGCGCGAGCGCGCGGGCGAGCGCCACGCGCTTGATCATGCCGCCGGACAGTTCGGACGGATAGCGGTCGATCACTTCCGGCTTCAGTCCGACCATCACCAGCTTGGCGATGGTGATCTCATCGAGCAGCCGTTGCGACAGCTTCAGATATTCCCGCACCGGGAACTGGATGTTCTGCCGGACGGTCAGCGACGAGAACAGCGCACCCTGCTGAAACAGGATGCCCCAGCGCCGCTCGACGCCGCGCCGCTCGGACTTGCTGGCCTTGTCGAGATCGATGCCGAACACCTCGATGCTGCCGCTCAGCTTCGGCACCAAGCCGATGATGGTCCGGGTCAGCACCGACTTGCCGGCGCCGGAGGGGCCGACGAAGCCGAGGATCTCGCCGCGCCGGACGTCGAGATCGAGCCCGTTCAGCACCCGCGTCGCGCCGAACTGCACGGAAACGTCGCGCACCCGGATGATCGGATCGGCCGCACCCGTCATCGTCAGATTCCAATTCCCGCAAAGAAGATCGCGAACACGCCGTCCATCACGATCACGAAGAAGATGCTCTTCACCACCGACGCGGTGGTGTGGCTGCCGAGCGACTCGGCGCTGCCCTGCACCGCCAGCCCCTCGACGCAGGCGACAATGCCGATCACGGCGGCCATCACCGGCGCCTTGATCATGCCGACGGTGAAATGATCGATCGAGATCGCGTCGCGCAGCCGCAGCAGGAACGCTTCCGGATCGACGCCGCCGTACAGCCAGGCGACCAGCCCGCCGCCATACAGCGCCGCCATCGCGCCGAGGAAGGTGAGGATCGGCACCGCGATCACCAGCGCGATCAGCCGCGGCACGATCAGCACGTCGATCGGATCAAACCCCATGGTTCGCAGCGCGTCGATCTCCTCGCGCATCTTCATCGAGCCGAGCTCGGCCGTGTAGGCGCTGCCCGACCGGCCCGCCACCATGATCGCCACCAGCAGCACGCCGAGCTCACGCAGCACCAGCACGCCGAGCATGTCGACCACGAACACGTCGGCTCCGAACTTGCGGAAATGGAAGATGCCCTGCTGGGCGACGATGCAGCCGATCAGAAAGGTGATCAGCAGGATGATCGGCACCGCGCGCCAGCACACCTGCTCGAGGTGATGCACGGTCGAGGTCAGGCGGAACGAGGTCGGCCGGACGATCACGCGCAGCACGCCGGCCATCACCGCGCCCATCATGCTGATCAGCGCGACGATGTCGTCGAAGAAAGCGTACATGGTGCGGCCGAGCCGCTCGATCGGCGCGCGCAGCGATCCGCCGCGCCGTGGCGCGGGTCCGGTGTCGCCGACCTGACGCACCTCGTCGACCAGGCTGGCATAGTTGGTCGACAGCCCGGCGATCCGCGCCTCGGTACCGTCTTGACCGAGATTGCGGCGCATCCGTTCGATCAGCCACGCGCCGAACGTATCGAGCCGCGAAATTCCGGAGACGTCGATGAAGACGTTGGGCTTGGCTTCACCGATCTTCTCAGCTTCCGTGACCAGCCGCTCCAGCGCCGGCGCGAACCGCGCGGTCCATGTTCCCGAAGCGCGCAGCGCCAGCTCTTCGCCACGCGCGATCCGTTCGAGCGACGGACCGCCCTCCAACGCTATCTGCTGTGTCATTTTGAGCCAATCCGGGTTCGAACGCCGCCTTGCGGGCCAAGCTCATTACCAGCCATACTTGTCAGCTCCGGGCAACCCTCGGTTTGAGCTGACAAGGCCTGCAAATGAACTCCCTGATAGCGCCTGAACTGACCGGGCGCATCGAACGCTGGCCGATCGCCGGCGCCTTCACCATCAGCCGCGGAGCCAAGACCGAAGCGATCGTCGTGGTGGCAGAGCTGCGCAGCGGCGACCATGTCGGCCGTGGCGAATGCGTCCCCTATGCGCGCTACGGCGAAACGCCGGAAGCGGCGCTCACCGCACTGGAGGCGATGCGCGCGCCGCTGGCGGGCGGTCTCGATCGCAGCGCGCTGCAGGCCGCAATGCAGCCCGGCGCCGCGCGCAATGCACTCGACTGCGCGCTGGTCGATCTCGAAGCCAAGATCAGAGGAAAGCGCGCCTGGGAGCTGTTCGGCAGCGCTGCGCCCCGCCCCGCCACCACCGCCTACACCATCTCGCTCGGCACGCCCGAAGCGATGGCCGAGGCGACCGCCAAAGCCGCGTCGCGGCCGCTGCTCAAGATCAAGCTCGGCGGCGACGGCGATGACGCACGGATTGCGGCGGTACGTCGCGCCGCGCCGAATGCCGAACTGATCGTCGATGCCAACGAAGCCTGGACGCCGGACAATCTCGCCCGCAACCTCGCCGCCTGCGCCGATGCCGGCGTGACGCTGGTCGAGCAGCCGCTGCCGGCCGGGCATGACGAGGCGCTGGCCACCATCGCACGCCCAATCGCAGTGTGTGCCGACGAGAGCGTGCACGACCGCACCTCGCTCGCCGCGCTGCGCGGCCGCTACGATGCGGTCAACATCAAGCTCGACAAGACCGGCGGCCTCACCGAAGCGATGGCAATGGCACAGGACGCCCGAGCGCTTAGCCTGCAGATCATGGTCGGCTGCATGGTCGCCACCTCGCTGGCGATGGCCCCGGCGATGCTGCTGACGCCGTTCGCCCGCTTCATCGATCTCGACGGGCCGCTGCTGCTGGCGCGCGACCGCGACGACGGCCTGCGCTACGACGGCAGCACGGTCTATCCGCCCGAACCGGCGCTGTGGGGCTGATCGGCGCTTGCCGGCGCAAGCAACCGGTGACGCATCACCACCAGCACAATGGCACCCGCCAGCCCCATCGCCGCCATCAGGTCGTACACGGCGAGGCCATGTCGCGCGAACACCGCGCCGGAGGCGATCGACGCGGCGCTCATGACGAAGCCGGCGGCCGCAGTGTAGTAGCCCTGCCCGCGCGCGATCACATGGCCGGGCACATGGCGCACCAGCAGCCCCATGGTACCGACCTGGGTGAGACCAAAGGTGAAGCCGTGAAGTAACTGCACCACGGTGAGCACCGGCAGCGACGGATCCTGGGCGGTGATCGACCAGCGCAGCACCGCGCTCAGTGCGCCGCCAAGCATCAGCCACATCGGCGACCAGGTGAACCGCGGCGATAGCGCGAACACCACGATCTCGGCGACGACGCCGAGCACCCACAGCACCGAGATCGTGGTGCCGCTGAGACCGGCGCCCTGCCAGGCGATCGACGCGAAGGTGTAGTACGCGGCATGGCTGCCCTGGATCAGCGCCGCCGCGACCACGATCGTCAGGAACGTCGGATTGCGTAGCAGCGAGGCGCCGCGCTGCGGCGTCGCCGATTTCGCCGGTGCATCCAGCGGCCGCAAGCCAAAGCCGGCCAGCGCACCGACCCAGGCAAATGCGACGATCAGCCAGATCAGTTGCTCCGCCGCCACCAGATCCGCCAGCACGCCGCTCACCAGCGCGCCGGCGATAAACGCCGCCGAGCCCCACAACCGCAGCGGCCCGTAATTCAGCCCGTAGCGCGCCACGGCCTTCAGCGCGTAGCCGTCCGTCAGCGGTACGATCGGCGTCCAGAAGCAGGCGGTGAGCACGAACACCACGAAGATCAGCAGCGGAGCACGTAGAATCCCGAGGAGGGTGAATCCGAGGGCAGTGATCACCGCGGTGATGATCATCGCGGCGCGGATCGCGTTGCGCCGTTCGGCCGCGGCAGTGATGAAAGGCAGAAGCGTGAAGCGCGTCACCGCAGGCGCCGCGACGATCAGGCCGATCAAAGAAGCCTCGATTCCAACGGCCTTCAGCCACACCGTGAAGAACGGCAGGTAGGTGCCGGCGACCGTGAAGCTGGTCGCGTAGAACACGGCGAGCCGAGACGCGAATCGCTTCGCATCCGGTGATGGGATGGGGATTTGTGATTCGGGAGACATCAATTCAATTGCGATTCGACGCGGATCGTGGTGATCGTTATCGTGACGCGCAGTGAATTGTGCAACGAGTCCCTTGATGACCGACGAAGCCTTCGCCCTTTCGCCGATCTCCGCCCGCCCGGTGATGCCGAGTGATGCGGACTACGATGCGATCCGCGAAGCGTTCATGGAGACCTCGCGGGGCCGTTGGTTCCTCACCGAATACGCCAAGCGTAACCGCAACGCCGACACCAGCATGGTGCTCGACGCGGTGGCGCGGATCGAGCAGACCCTCGCAGCGCAGAAGCAGGCCCAGGCCGAAGCCGCCGTGGAGTCGCTGGCGGCGATCCGCGCGGTGATCGGCGAGGCGCGCGCCAGCGTCGCCAAGGCGATCGCGACGCTTGACGACACCGCGACCCTGGTGGCTGCGCATCGCGGCGCCCGCGCGATCAGCGAGGTCGCTTCGACCTTGCGCGAATGCGGCGCCGACTCCCGGATCTGCGATCTGCTCGACCAGCAGGTCGCCGCCATCGACAGCGGCCATCGGCTTGTCGCAGGAATCGATCGCGATGCGATCGACGCGGCATTCGACCGGATGCTGCAGCACGTCGCCGCAATCTCCGGCGTCGCTCCCGAAGCCGCGGCAAGCCGAGCCGCGCCGGAGACGACCGCCGCAGCGGCTCCTGCCGCTACACCGGCGATGGACGAGCCCGCCGCCGCGCCGCAGGCGTTCGCTGAGCCCGAAGCCGTCGCGCCGCAGCCGGCCGCGGCTGAGCCCGTTCCACCACAGGCGGCTACTCCGCAGTCTCCCGCTCCCGAGGGGGTAGAACCGGCTTCCGCTCCGCAGGCGCGAGCTGCTCCGGCGTTCGTGGTGGTCAAGGGCACGCCGTCGGAAGAACTCGAATTCGTCGAAGCCGAAGACCAGACGCCCGCGCCCGCTGCAGTGGCGGCGGCGGTGGCCCCTGCCGAAGCTCCTGCCGCCGTCGGTGCAGCTGAGCAGTCGGAAGCCGCTCACCTGCTCGACGAGGTGGTGGCGCTGGACGCCGAGGGCCTGGAAGACGATGCGGTGCTCGATCTGGTCGCCCGCGAGATGTCGGCGCCCGAGGTCTCGGAGCCATATCGGCCCGAGGATGATGCCTATGCGGCGGCGGCGGCCAGCACCGCCGCGGAAATCGAATCCGACATCGCAGCACTGCAGCAGGCGCTGAGCGAAGAGATCGCAGTGTCGCCGGAGCCGATGGCGATCGACGACGCACCGGCTTCCGGCGCCGAGGCGTTCGATGCGGAGCCCGAGCCTGACGCCGCGTTCGAACCGGTCGGCGAAATCGGTGAAGCCGCGCCCATGGAGGCCATGGCCGAGCCGATCGCCATCCATGCGGCCGCTGCACCGGTGGCAATGGCTACCGCTACCGTCGCCGGCGAAGTCGCGGCTGCTGCGCCGGCCTCGCTCGGCGCTGCGGCAATCGCCAGCGGCGCAGTCGCGGCTCCGCCGCCGATGCGCAGCGACGCGCTGGTGCCGATCCGGCGGATGAGCCAGGCCGAGAAGATCGCGTTCTTCTCGTAACCAGTGGGCGCGGCGAACGCGTTCACGAAATCAGGCGAAATCAGGCAATCAGGCGGCTGAACAGGTCGGCATCGACATTGCCGCCCGACAGCACGATCGCGACGGTCTTGCCGCGGACGTCTAGCTTCCCGGCGAGCAGCGCCGCCAGCGCCACCGCGCCGCCCGGCTCCACCACCAGCTTCAGCTCGCGGAATGCGAAGCCGACCGCATGGCCGACCTCGACATCGGATGCCGCAACGCCGCCGGCGAGCAGCACGCGATTGATCGCGAAGGTGACCTCGCCGGGGATCGACATCATCAGCGCGTCGCAGATCGTGCGTCCGCCGGCCGGATTGGACTCGCGCCGACCCGCCACCAGCGAGCGGGCGTGGTCGTCGAAGCCCTCCGGCTCGGCCGACATCGCCAGCGCCTGGGGAAACCGCGCTTTGACAGCGAGCGCCGTGCCGGCGATCAACCCGCCGCCCGAGGCCGGCGCCACCACCAGATCCGGCGCGATGCCCAACGCGGCAAGGTCTTCGCCGATCTCGCGGCCGACCGTGCCCTGCCCGGCGATCACCATCGGATCGTCGAACGGTCGCACCAGCGTCGCGCCGCTGCGCTCGGCGATGTCGCGGGCGATCGCCTCGCGGTCCTCACGGTCGCGATCGTACAACACCACCTCGGCGCCATAGCCGGCGGTGCGCTCGCGCTTCGAGGCCGGGGCATCCGACGGCATCACGATGGTGGCGTGGACGCCGAGCAGTTGCGCGGCTGCGGCAACGCCCTGCGCATGGTTGCCCGAGCTGAACGCCACCACGCCGCCGCCCCGGGCCTCTGCCGGGATCGAGGCCAGCTTGTTGAAGGCACCGCGAAACTTGAACGAGCCGGTGCGCTGCAGGACTTCGGGCTTGAGGAACACCCGCGCCCCGGTCGCGGCGTCGAGCGCCGGTGATGAGAGCAGCGGCGTCCGCACCGCAACCGGCGCGAGCACCTCGGCAGCCGCATCGATATCGGCGACGGAAACGGGCAGCACAGGGGAATTGGTCATGGCCGGCATCTAACGCCGCGTTGCGCGCGCCGACAAGGTGCGATGATACGCGCGCCTCAGGCAACCATCCGATGCGGCTTGGCACCGTGAGGATGGAGCCGGTCTGCGTCCAACATCGATACCCGGCGGACGTTGTCGAGGAAGGCGTGCGCGGAGGCTTCCCAGGTATGATCGGCGGCGAACGCCAGACACGCCTCGCGCGAGATCTCCAGGGCGCCGAGACACGCCGCGCGCAGATCCTCGCTCAGCACGCCAACCGGGGAATCACCGATCACGTCGCGCGGCCCGGTCACCGGAAACGCCGCGACCGGAACACCGCTCGCCAGCGCCTCGAGCAGCACCAGGCCGTAGGTGTCGGTCTTGCTCGGAAACACGAAGACGTCGGCGGCGGAATAGACCTTCGCCAGCGCCTCGCCCTGCTTGGCGCCGAGGAACACCGCGTTTGGGAAATCGCGTTCCAGGGTCGCCCGCGCCGGCCCGTCGCCGACCACCACTTTGGTACCGGGCAGATCGAGCGACAGGAACGCTTCGAGGTTCTTCTCGACCGCGACCCGACCGACCGACAGGAACACCGGCCGCGGCAAGCCGAGATCGGCATCCTCGCGCGGATGGAACAGATGCCCGTCGACTCCGCGCGGCCACAGCACGACGTTGCGGAAGCCGCGGCCGCGCAGTTCATCGGCGAGCGCCGGCGTCGCCGCCATCACCGCATGGCTGGCGCCGTGAAACCGGCGCAGCAACGACCACACCCAGGACTCCGGGATCGGCGCGCGGGCGGAGACGTATTCAGGAAAACGCGTGTGGAAGCTGGTGGTGAAGCGCAGCCCGCGCTTGCGGCAGTAGCGTCGCGCCGCCAGCCCGATCGGGCCTTCGGTCGCGATGTGGATGCAATCGGCGTGCGCGGCATTGATCAGATGCGCGACCCGGATCGGATTGGGGATCGCGATCCGCAGATCCGGGTAGCTCGGCAGCGCCACCGTCGGGAACGTTTCAGGCGTCAGGAACACTACGTCGACCCCAAGCGACTTCGCCGCTTCGGCCATCATCGTCAGTGTCCGCACCACGCCATTGACCTGCGGGTGCCAAGCATCGGTCGCGATCAGGATGCGCATCAGGCGGCCCGCGCAGCGACCGTCGGCACCGGCAGATTGCGCTTAAGCAGATCGGTCCAGGTGATGATCTCGAACCGGCCGTCCTCGTGCTCGGCAAGCGCCGTGCAGCTTTCGACCCAGTCGCCGCAGTTCATGTAGTTGATGCCGTGGAAGTCACGGATCGCCGCGGTGTGGATGTGGCCGCAGATCACGCCATCAGTGCCATGACGGCGCGCTTCCTGCGCCAGCGTCTCTTCGAACGCGCCGATGTAGTTGACCGCGTTCTTGACCTTGTGCTTGGCCCACTGCGACAATGACCAATACGGCACGCCGAACCAGCGACGGAACGCATTGACGACACGGTTGAGCCGGATCGCGAGGTCGTAAGCCTTGTCGCCGACATGGGCGAGCCACCTGGCGTTCTGCACCACGAGATCGAAGATGTCGCCGTGGATCACCAGATAGCGGCGGCCATCGGCGCCGGTGTGGATCGCGTTCTCGACAACTTCGATGCCGCCGAAATGCGTGCCGTAGTAGTTGCGCAGAAACTCGTCGTGGTTGCCGGGCACGTAGATGATGCGCGCGCCCTTGCGGCCCTTACGCAGCAGCTTCTGCACGAAGTCGTTGTGCGACTGCGGCCAGTACCAGCTCGATTTCAGCGCCCAGCCGTCGATGATGTCGCCGACCAGATAGATGGTGTCGGCATCGTGGACGCGGAGGAAGTCGAGGAGCAGATTGGTCTGCGATCCTCGCGCGCCGAGATGGACGTCGGAAATGAACAGGGTGCGAAAGCGTCGTTCCGGACCGTCGTCGCTCATCGGTCTTGTCCCATCCAAGGCCGCCCGCGGGCGGCGACGTTTCGAACCCGCTCTCAGGCCGCCATCGGCGTGGAAGTCCGCTCGAAACACACCAGCGTGTAGATGCCGAACGGCTTCAGCTTGCGCCGCTCGACCAGGATCGCGTCGGAGGTGGCCTGAGCCCAGGCCTGCAGCCGCGCGAACGGAAACTCCGGACGCAGACCCAGCGCGCGGGTCTTCTGCGCCGCCCAGCGCTCGACCGCAGCAGCCACACCGACTTCCGAGTACAGATGATTGACCAGGATGATCCGCCCGCCCGGCTTCACTACGCGGTGGCACTCCGACAGCACCTGCTCGGGATTAGCGACCAGCGTGATGACGAATTGCGCGACGACGCAATCGAACGTCGCGTCGGCGAACTCCATCGCGTGCGCATCCATCTGGCGCACGTCCTTGACCCACGGATAGCGCCCGGTCGCCATCTTGGCGCGCGCCTTCTCCAGCATCGGCTCGCACAGATCGATCCCGGTGATTTCGGTCGTGGCGTCGTAATCGTCGAATGATAGTCCGGTACCAACACCGACTTCGAGAATCTTGCCGCCGTGCGCGCGCGCTTCAGCGGCCGCGGCGCGTCGTCCCTTCACCATCACCGGTCCGCATACCGCGTCGTAGATCGGAGCCCAGCGAGCGTAGGCGGTTTCAATCAGGGACTTGTCGAGATCGGGAGTCATCGGTTCCGTTCGAATCGTAAATTACTTACGAATTCGGATTATCAGCGGAGTACGACGACTGGACGACAGCGCACGGTCGGCCGGTTTGGGCCTTAGTCGAAGCCGTGGAAATGATGGATCGGACCGTGGCCGTGCCCGACCGACAGCTTGTCCGCCGCGGCGATGGCGGCACTCACCCACTGCTTGGCGGCGGCTACAGAAGCCTGCAACGACTGGCCTTTGGCGAGATTGGCGGCGATCGCGGAGGACAGCGAGCAGCCGGTACCGTGGGTATTGTTGGTCATGATCCGCGGCGCGGCCAACGCTTCCACCTCGGTTCCCACGAACAGGTAATCGGTGCTGGTCGGCCCGGTACCGTGTCCACCTTTGATCAGGACCGCTTCGCAGCCGAGCGCGAGTAGGCGCCGTCCCTGGCGTTCAATTTCGGCCGGCTCGGCGGCAACCGGCTCGTCGAGCAGTGCGGCGGCTTCGGGCAGGTTCGGCGTGATGAGGCGGGCACGCGGGATCAGCGTGGTGCGCAGCGCCTCGACGCAGTCGTCGGCGATCAGCCGGTCGCCGGAGGTCGCGACCATCACCGGATCGAGAACAACATTGGCGGCGTGCCAGCGATCGAGCCCGTCGGCGATCGCGGCGATCACGCCGCGCTGCGCCACCATCCCGATCTTGGTGGCGGCGACTGCAAGATCGCTGAACACCGCATCGATCTGCGCGGTGACGAACGCGGCCGGCACATCATGGATCGCGGTGACGCCGCGGGTGTTCTGCGCCGTCAGCGCGGTGATCACCGAGGCGCCATAGACACGGTTCGCCGAAAACGATTTGAGATCGGCCTGAATGCCGGCGCCGCCTCCGGAGTCGGAGCCGGCGATGGTGAGTGCGATCGGAATGGCCATCAACGTGCTCGATTGAATAAGAGGGCGGACCGGCAGCCGATCGCGGTCGTAGCGCGCCCACGCCGCAGCGGCAAGAGCTTGCGCCGACAGGGTGTTTTGGGCTTGATGGCGCAAATCAAGCTGCCGGAGAGACCCGCGATGGTGCCGTTTTTCGTCCAGATTAAATGCCAGCTCGGCCAGTCTTACGCCGTCGCCAACGCGATCGCCGAAGCCGAGATCGCCTCGGAGATCTATTCGACCGCCGGCGACTACGACCTGCTGGTCAAATTCTACGTCGATCGCTCGACCGATATCGGCCATTTCGTCGCCGACAAGGTCCAGGTGATCCCCGGCATCAAGGACACCCACACCATCATCACCTTCAAGGCGTTCGGCCCGAAGTGATCGCCGGTTATCCGGCCTTGGCTTTGCGCGGGGGCCGGACCGGCCCTTGCACCGGCGGCAGCGACTTGATGTAGGCCGCGATCGCCTCGCGGTCATCCTTGCCGAGTTGCGAGGTGTTGCGGATCACCTGCGCCATCGAGCCGCCGGCACTGTCGCCTTCCGGCGTCATACCGGTCTCCAGGAAATAGGCGATGTCGCCGGCGCTCCAGTCGCCGAGCCCCTTCTGGGTGATGTTCGGCACCCAGCCCCTGCCCTCGGGATCGGGCCCGCCGGCAAAGCGCTGTGCCGCGACGATGCCTCCGAGCGCGTTGCGCGGGCTATGGCACTCGGCGCAATGGCCGAAGCTGTTCACCAGATACGCGCCGCGATTCCACTGCGCCGATTGCGCCGGATCGGGCGTGAACGGCGTGTCGTCGAAGAACAGCAGCTTCCACAGTCCGACTGCGCGGCGGATGCTGAACGGGAACGGCACGTCGTTCGGCGGAGCCCGCCCGGCCACCGCCGGCAGCGTCTTGATGTAGGCGAACAGATCGCGGACGTCGTCGAGCCGCGCGTGTGCGTAGGACGGATACGGAAACGCCGGATAGAGATGCACGCCGCCGGGCGCGGTGCCCCGCATCACCGCGCTGACGAAATCCGCCTCGGTCCATTTGCCGATACCGTCATTCGGATCAGGCGAGATGTTCGGCACGTAGAACGTGCCGAACTCCGACTTCAGCCCCAGCCCGCCTCCAAGCCTGGTGCGATCGTCCTGCTTCGGCGTGGCGTGGCACTCGGCGCAACCGCCGGCGTAGAACGCGGTGCGGCCGTTCTCGACGTTGGCAGTGCGCGGCGGCAGGCGGTCAGCCGACACCGTGGCCGGCATCGTCAGCAACCAGAATGCGGCGATGCCGATGATCGCCGCGACCACGATCACGGCTCCGAGTGTCCTGGCCACGGCCGATTCTCCGCTGCCGGCGGCGCTTGCCGCGTTAGCCTTCCTTCTGGCGGAAGTTCTCGTGGCAGCTGCCGCATGCCTTGCCGATCGGCTGCATCGCGGCCTTCAGCGTGTCGACGTCCTTGACCTTGCCCTTGGCGCCGTCGACCGCCTTGGCGAAGTCGGAGATCTCGCCGTCGAATTTGGCGCGCTCGGTCCAGATCTTCGGCGAGGCGCTGTACTTGCTGTCGAACGGCTTCAGGCCCTTGGCGCTGTCCGGGAACAGCTTGGGGAGGTCCTTGGCGGTTTCGTCGAACTGCTTCAGCGCCGCATCGACCGCGGCCTGATCGTAGGGCTTCTCGCCCTTGGCCATGGCGCCGAGCACCATCATGTTCCGGCCGTTGTCCTTCATCAGTTTCTGGGTCTTATCGACCAGATCCTGCTGCGCCATCACGGCGGTCGCCGTCAGCAACACCGCTCCGGCCACGATCACAGTTCGCAACATCGCAATTCCTCCCGCTTGGTTGTTTCAACTCCGTCACCGGCCGCCGGTTCGGCGGCCTTCGCAGCGGTGGCTTGACGCCACTCTATTAGGTCTCGTTCGATCGACCCGGCTTTACAGCCGGTGGCGGCGCTCGTGTTCGCGGATCGCCATCCACACCCGCTCCGGTGTCGCCGGCATGTCGATGTGGTCGATCCGGTATTCGCGCCACAGCGCGTCGATGATCGCGTTCATCACCGCCGGGCAGGAGCCGATCGCCCCCGCCTCGCCCGCCCCCTTCACGCCCATCGGATTGGTGGCGCACGGCACGTTGTGTGTTTCGAAGGTGATCGGCGCGCCATCGGCCGCGCGCGGCAGCGCGTAGTCCATGAACGAACCGGTGACGAGCTGGCCGTCCTCGGCGTTGTAAACAGCCTGCTCCATCAGCGCCTGACCGATGCCCTGAATGGTACCGCCGTGGACCTGGCCAGCGAGCAGCAGCGGATTCAGCGTCACGCCGAAATCGTCGACGATCACGTAGTTGACGATCCTGATCTTGCCGGTCGCCGGATCGAGCTCGATCTCGACCAGATGCGTGCCGTTCGGATAGGTGCCGTCGGCGCTGGCGAAGGTTGCGCTGGCGTTGAGCTTGGCAGGATCGACGCCGGGCCGCTTGGCGAGATCGGCGAAGCTGATCGAGCGGTCGGTGCCGGCGATCCGGATGGTGCCGTCGCTGATTTCGAGGTCGGCGGCGCTGGTCTCGAGCGCATCGGCCGCGATGTCGCGGAGCTGCTCGCCGAGCTGATGGGTGGCGCGCTGCACGCTGACGCCGCCGGACGGGATCGACGCCGAGCCGCCGGTGCCGAGGCCGGTGGCGATCCGGTCGGTGTCGCCCTGCACCACGCGCACCCGCTCCTGCGGCACGCCAAACTGCTCAGCGACGATCTGCGCATAAGCGGTCTGGTGGCCTTGCCCGCTCGACTGCGTGCCGATCAGCACGGTGATGTCGCCATCGGGATCGAGCACCACCTTGGCGGTCTCCTCGCCCATGGTGCCGCAGACCTCGACGTATGAGGCGAGCCCGATGCCGCGCACCAGTCCCTGCTTCTTGGCCGCCTTGGCGCGCTTGGCGAAATCCTTCCAGTCGCCGATCTCCATCGCGCGCTTCAGATGCGCGGCGAAGTCGCCGGAGTCGTACACTTTTCCGGTCGCGGTCTTGTAGGGGAGCTTGCGGGGCGGAATGAAGTTCTTGCGCCGGATCGCATCCGGCGACATCGACAGTTTGCGCGCGCAGGCATCGACCAGACGCTCGACCACGTAAGCAGCTTCGGGACGTCCAGCGCCACGGTAGGCATCGACCGGCACGGTGTGAGTGAACACGGTGCGGATGCGGCAGTGGAACGCCTGAATGTCGTACAGACCCGGCAACATGCCGGCGCCGCCGTAAGGAATGTACGGGCCGAAGGTCGACAGATAGGCGCCGACGTCGCCGATCAGATCGACATCCATGCCGAGAAATTTGCCGTCTTCCGCCAGTGCCATCCGCGCGGTGGTGACATTGTCGCGGCCTTGCGAGTCGCCGACGAAGTGATCGCCGCGATCAGCGGTCCACTTCACGGTCTTGCGCAGTTTCTTGGCGGCGACCGCGAGCAGCGCGTATTCGCGATACGGAAACAGCTTGGTGCCGAACCCGCCACCGACATCCGGACAAATCACCCGCATCTTCTCGACCGGGATCTTCAGCACGGTCTGGCACAGGATATCGCGCAGCCGGTGACTGCCCTGGCTGCCGACCGTCAGCGTGAAGTGATCGCGCTTGGCATCGTATTCGCAGACCGCCGCGCGGGTCTCCATGTAGTTGGTGACGATGCGCGGGTTGACGATGCGGATTTCAGCGACCGCATGCGCTTTGGCGAACGCCTCGTCGGTCGCGGCCTTGTCGCCGATGCCGGCATCGAACAGCACGTTGCCGGCGTGGTCGGGCCACACCTCCGGCGCGCCGGGCTCGACCGCGCGCGCGGCGCCAACTACGGCCGGCAGCGGCGTCCACTCCACCGCGATCGCTTCCAGCGCGTCGCGGGCATGCGCGAGCGTATCGGCGACCACAAAGGCGATCGCATCGCCGACATGGCGGACCTCATCGCGCGCCAGGATCGGATAGTCGGGCGCCTTGAACGGCTTGTCCGGCAGATTGAACAGGCACGGCAGACCGCCGAGACCGGCGACGTCATCCGCGGTCAGGATCGTCAGCACGCCGGGGAGGCCGCGCGCCGCACTCGCCTCGAGCTTGAAGGTGGCATGGGCATGCGGCGAACGCAGCACCAGCGCGTAAGCGGACGAAGCCGGCGCAACGTCGTCGGTGTAGCGGCCTTTGCCGCGAATCAGAGGATCGTCCTCCTTGCGCAACACGCTCTGGCCGACGCCGAACTTGGTGGGAGCCAACTTGGTTGGAGCCATGGGACCGTCACCTCCGATGCGATTGGAAAGCATCTTGCAGCGGATCGATGACAGGAGCAAACGCGCCGGCGCGAGCTTTGCGACCGAACACCGAAATATGAACCCAGTGGCAGCAATCTGCACATTTGCGCCTGCAGCGCGCTCGCCCGCGCCCGGCGCAAAAAGAAACAGGTGCATCGGCTGCCCGATACACCTGTTTGGAAGCTCACGCAGGTCGGGGCGTCTCCGCCCCGCCGCGGCGAATTAGTAGCAGATCACCCGGCCATAAACCGGATTGAACACACACCCGCCATAGCCACGATAGTAGCCACGGCCACGGCCGCGATAATAGCCAGGACCCCAACCACGGCCACGGCCGTAATAGCCGCGTCCACGGCCGCGACCGCGGCCGCGCTGGGCCTCAGCCTTGCCGGTGCTTGCGGTCAGGAACAGCGCCGAGGTTCCGACGAGGCTGAAGCCGTAAATCGCCGTCAGCGTGACGGCGGCGAGAACGCGCGTCGTCCATCCCTTGCGGGCCTTGGAAGCAGTTTGAGCCATATGGATTGTTCTCCCGGTCGTTGAGCAGGTTACCGTCAGGTCCCGTTGTTGGTGGGGTCGTGCGGGAAGACGGTTCAAATGCGCGGGGTCAATGCGCCCCCGTGATCGGCCTCGGCGGTCAAGCTTATGATCAAGCTAGGGTTTTGGTCAAGCCGCGATCGGCGCTGAACGCGGCGAGATGCTGCCAAACGTCGAAGCGGCCGAGATGTTCCAGCCACGCCGAGGCCCGCTTTCTCGCGTGCAGCGCCGCATGGGCCGGACCGATCGTTCGGGGAACACGACGCTCCGGCTGGCGTCTCACCGATGTCCAACTTTACTGGTCCAGCTATAGTGCCATTCAACTGAACCGCATCGCGGTGCGGATCGACTGTCAGGTGACGACCCTCGCCTCACCCGCGCCGCCCCCGCGCACAACAAAGCAGCCCATGTCCCGTCAGCACACTTACATCCTCGGCCTCAACACCTACGACCACGACGTCAGCGCCTGCCTTCTGCGTGACGGCGAAATCGCGTTCGGCATCGCCAAGGAGCGCATCACCCGCGAGAAGCACGCCTCCGGCTTCTACAAGGAAGTGGTCGACTACTGCCTGAGCGCCGAAGGCATCACCATGGCGGACGTCGATCTGGTGGTGCGCAACTGTTACATCCTGCCGGTGCCGGAGATGGAAGACCGCCTGATCTTCCAGGACATGCCCGGCTTCCTGCCCGAACACGAGCGCGGCACCGCCCGCAGTCACCCGCTGTTCCGCAATCACACCAACAAGGTGGCGACGATCTCACATCACCTCGCGCACGCCTACAGCGCGTTCGCGCCGTGTCCGTTCGAAGAAGGCGTGGTGATGATCGTCGACGGCGTCGGCAGCTACCGGGCCGATGTCGCCGAGCAGTTTCCCGGCGACGACGCCTCGCCGCTCGCCCGCGAATCCGAGAGCTACTACAAATTCAGCGGCACCAAGCTGGAGTGCCTGAAGAAGGTCTGGATGGAGCAGGAACGCGGTTTCCTCAGCGACGAATTCTACAACATGCCCGGCCTCGGCGCGTACTACAGCCGGGCCTCGACCTACGTGTTCGGCGACTGGAACAAATGCGGCGAGCTGATGGGGCTGGCACCTTACGGCCGCCCCGACGCGATCCCGCCGATGCTGCAGTTCGAGAATAACAAGCTCACCGTGCCGCGTTGGACGCCGGAGCTGGATCAGCCCTACATCATGGACAGCCCCGGCAAGTGGGAAGACAGCCCTTCGATGCGGCACTGGGAAGATCTCGCCTGGCGGGTGCAGGACGACACCGAGCGGGTGCTGCTGGAGCGCGCACGCTGGCTGCGCGAAACCACCGGCGCCAAGAACCTGTGTATTGCCGGCGGCGTCGCGCTCAACTGCGTCGCCAACGGCCGGATCGCGCGCGAGGCGGGCTTCGAGAATGTCTGGATCCAGCCCGCGGCCGGCGACGACGGCATCGCGATCGGCTGTGCCTATTACGGCCATCTGGCGATCCAGCAGAAACAGCGCGGCTTCGAGATGAAGCACGCTTACGTCGGCCGGTCTTATGCGGATGCTGAAGTCGAAGAAGCGACCCAACGTTTCTTCGTCAAGCCGCAGATCAACGTGGTCCGCTCGAGCGAGGTCTATAAGGAAACCGCGCGGCTGCTCGCCGATCAGAAGGTGATCGGCTGGTTTCAGGGCCGCTCTGAATTCGGCCCCCGCGCGCTCGGCCATCGCAGCCTGCTGGCCGATCCGCGCAGGGCCGAGATGAAGGACATTCTCAACAGCCGCGTGAAGCATCGCCAGCCGTTCCGCCCGTTCGCGCCGATCGTCCTGAAGGAGCGCGCGGACGAGATCTTCGAGGGCAAGGGCGACTCGCCGTTCATGCTGATGGCCAAACCGGTGGCCCCGGCATGGCGGGACAAGATTCCGGCCGTGGTCCACGTCGACGGCTCCGCCCGCGTGCAGACGGTGGACGAAGAGACCGCGCCCGACCTCTATTACATCCTGAAAGAGTTCGAAGCGCTGACCGGCGTGCCGGTACTGGTCAACACCTCGTTCAACATCAAGGGCGAGCCGATCGTCGAGACGCCGCGCGACGCGATGGCCTGCTTCCTCACCACGGGAATCGACCATCTGGTAATGCACGACACCATCGTGTCGAAGAACAAGGCGCACCGCTTCATCAATCCGGTGCTGCAGGTGTATTCGGACGTCACCAACCTGGTGCGGTCGACCACCGCGGCTTGATCAGCCGCGCAGCAGGCGCTTGATCCAACGCGGTCCGAACAGGATCAGGATCGCGGCGCCGTAGGTGACGGCGCCGACCGCGATCAACAGTGCCAGCGCGGCTTCGCTGCGCAGCGCTGGCAGCAATGCGAGATACGGCGGCGCGAACCAGGCGGTCAGCCACAACGCGGCGCCGAGCAGCACGCCGATGATGCCGAACTTCAGGATCGCGCGCACCAGTTCGCGATCGAACTCCAGGTAACCGGCACGCACCGAGAAGAAGATCACCAGCAGCAGATTGATCCAGGCGCCTGCAGCGGTCGCGAGCGCCAGACCGACCTGCGCCAGCGAGCCCATCAGGGCGAATTTCAGCACGACATTGGTGGCGACGCCGGTCAGCGCCGCCTTCACCGGAGTCGCAGTGTCCTTGCGGGCATAGAACGGGGCCACCGCGCTACGGATCAGAACGAACGGAATTAGCGCGATCGCATAGGCGGCGAGCGTGGTCCCGGCGGAGATCGCATCGGCGCGGGTGAAGGCACCGCGCGCGAACATCGCCCGCATGATCTCGTCCGGCACGGTGAGAAATGCGGCGACGAACGGCACCGAGAACAACAGCGTGAATTCGAACGCGCGGCGCTGCGACGCCTTGGCGCCAGCATCATCGCCTGCGGTAAGCTGCCGCGACATCTCCGGCAGCAGCACGGTGCCGATCGCAATCCCGATCACGCCGATCGGCAATTGGTTGAGCCGGTCGGCATAGTACAGTGCCGACAGCGCGCCGGCCGGCAGGAAGGTGGCAATGATCGTGTCGGCGAACAGCGCAAGCTGCGTGCCCATCGAGCCGAGCGTCGCCGGGCCAAGCGCCCGGAAGAACGCGCGGACATCCTCATCGAGCTTCGGCCGGGAAAACCGCGGCAGGCCGCCGTGCAGCGACAGGTCGCCGGCGAGCAGAAAGTACTGCAGCACGCCCGAGATCAGCACGCCCCAGGCGGCGGCATGGCCGGCGCTCGGGAAGAACGCGGCAAGCGCCAGCGTCGCCATCATCGAGATGTTGAGGAAAATCGAAGCCGCTGCCGCCGAGGCGAAGCGCTGCATCACGTTGAGGATACCGCCGTACAGCGTCACCAGGGTGATCAGCAGCAGATAAGGAAAGGTGATCCGCGTCAGCTCGATCGCCAGCGCGCGCTGCTCCGGATCGTCGGTGAAACCCGGCGCCAGAATGCTCATCATCTGCGGCATGAACGCCAGCGCGACGGCGAGCAGCACCAGCTGCGACAGAAACAGCAGCGTGAAGATGCGGTCGGCGAACAGCTTCGCCGAAGCCTCGCCCTTCTCGCCGTGGACATGCGCATAGGCTGGCACGAAGGCAGCGTTGAACGCGCCCTCGGCGAAGATCGCCCGGAAGTGATTTGGCAGTCGCAGCGCGACGAAGAACGCATCCGCCACCGGACCGGCGCCGAGGATCGCCGCCAGCATGATGTCGCGGGCAAATCCGGTCAGACGCGACAGCAGGGTGAAGCCGCCGACGGTGAAGATACGCTTGAGCATGAGGCGCTTCTACAGGAAGTCGCGACAGCGCAAAACAGGAATGGCTGGCTACGGTCCCCTCACACCGGAGTCATTCCGGGGCGCGCCCGTCAGGGCGCGAACCCGGAATCCCGGTGTGGTGAAGGCAGAGTTTCAGGGTTCGCTCGCTATCGCGAGCGCCCCGGAATGACGGGGAGGCTCAGTGCCCGACCCGAACGACGGTGCCTTACCGCCCCAGCGCGCCGCGCACCGCGTGGATCACGCGATCCTGCGTCGGCGCATCAAGATAGGCGTGCATCGGCAGCGCAATGACGTCACGCGACAGCCGCTCGCACACCGGCAGGCCGCCGTCGGCAACCGGGAAGCCGCGATATGCGGTCTGCTGATGCATCGACTTCGGATAGTAGATCGCCGTCGGGATGCCTTGCGCCTTCAGCGCTGCGGCAAAGCCATCGCGATCGACGCCGTGCGGCAGGCGAATAGTGTACTGCGCCCACACCGAGGTGCAGTCCTCCGCGAGCCGCGGAACGGTGACGACATCCGCCAGCGCCTTCGAATAGCGCTCGGCCACCACGTTGCGCCCGGCGATCTCGTCCTCGAAGATCGACAGCTTCTGCAGCAGGATCGCCGCCTGGATGGTGTCGAGCCGGCCGGTGAGGCCGAGCCGGACGTTGTCGTATTTATCGCTGCCCTGGCCGTGGACACGAACGCTCTTCAGCGCTTCGGCGAATTCGGTGTCGTCGGTGAAGATCGCGCCGCCGTCGCCGAAACAGCCGAGCGGCTTGGCCGGAAAGAAGCTGGTGGCGGTGGCGAGGCCGAAGCTGCCGAGCTTCTTGCCGCGGTGGCTGGCGCCGAAGCCCTGCGCCGCGTCGTCGAGCACGAACAGCCCCTCATCCGCCGCAACCGCGCCGACCGCGGTGTGATCGGCAGCCTGGCCGAACAGATCGACCGGAATGATCGCGCGCGGCTTCAAGCCGAGCTTTTTGGCGGTGCCGATGCCGCGCTTCAGCGAGGCGATGTCGATGTTGAACGTGACCTCGTCGACATCGACGAACAGCGGCGTCGCGCCGGTCAGCGCCACGGCTTCACCGGTTGCGCAGAACGTGAACGACGGACAGAGCACCGCGTCGCCAGGACCGATGCCCTTGGCCATCAGCACCATCAACAGCGCATCGGTGCCGCTGGAGCAGGTCACGACGTGACGCGCACCGGCAAAGGCGGCGAGCTTGGCCTCCAGCTCGATCACTTCCGGACCATTGAGGAATTGGCAGTGGTTCAGCACCTTGCCGACCGCCTCGTCGATACCGGCCCCCAACCTGCGGCGCTGAGCGCCGACGTCAATGAAGGGCACCGGGTCGTTGCGGAGATGCTGATTCATGGGTCCTGCCGGGTTCGGATGACGGGAAAGCGCTGAGAAGGGTCGCTAAGTCGGTCTAGCCGGCGGCGCGGCGGGGCGCCGTCGCGCTCGCTGCGGGCCGGGCCGGCTGATCGAGGCACTTGATCGCGATTTCGAGGCTGGCGACGCCCTCCTCGCCGGTGACCGGCGGCGGCAGCTTGGCGCGAACCGCATTGATGAAGCCGATCAGTTCGGCGCGCAGCGGCTCGTCGTGGCCGACCGGCAGATGGCGCATCGAATAGCTGCCGTCGGCCTTGAAGCCGAAGCATTCGGTGACCTGACGGGTCAGCAGATCGCCCATCACGTATTTGCCGCGGGTCGCAACCGTCACGGTGCGTGCCTTGAACGGCGTCAGCCAGTTGGTGTTGATGTGCGCGAGCACGCCCGAGGCAGTGCGGAATTGCAGCAGCGCGATGTCCTCGCGCTCGGCGATGGCGCTGGAGAGCTGCGGCTGCACCTCGGTGATTTCCGAGTCGGTGAACCAGCGGATCAGGTCGATGTCGTGGACCGCGAGGTCGATGACGACGCCGACATTGGACATCCGTGGCGGGAACGGGCCGACCCGGGTGATGCCGATCGACAGGATGTCCTCGTCGCGAATCGCCTGCTTGATCGCCGCAACGGCCGGATTGAAGCGCTCGACATGGCCGACCATCAGCGTGACACCAGCCTTCTCGGCGGCGGCGACGATCTCGCGGCCTTCGGCCACCGTCGAGGCGATCGGCTTCTCGACCAACACGTGAATACCGCGACCGATGCAGGTCAGCGCCACTTCATGGTGCAGGTGGGTGGGGGCCGCGATGGTCACCGCGTCAACCCCGGCGAGGAGCAATTCGTCGAGCGTTGCGAAGGTCTTACAGCCGATCAGCTCGATCGCGCGGTCGCGATGCTCGGGCATCGGATCGACGATCCCAACCAGCGTCACTCCCGGCAGTCCCGCCAGCACCCGGCCGTGGTTGGTTCCCATCACTCCGGCGCCGATGACGCCGATCCGGAGTGAGGGGGTCTTGGCCGTTTCAGTGCTGGAAGTCATGGCATCGCGCCTTGGAAATTGAAGGTGCGGCTTCCTAGCACGCGGCCACAGATGTGGCGAACGTTCGGGAAACCTACCCAAACACGTTTTGATTCAATTGATTACACGAAACGTCAAAGCTGCGAATTAGACGCAGGAAACTACACCCGGGGTAGTCGCGAAACCAGGTCACGAAAGCGCGGACCCCATCCTCGATCCGGGTCGAAGGCCGGAAGCCGACGTCCCGGACCAGGGCTTCGACATCCGCAAACGTCGCCGGCACGTCGCCCGGCTGCATCGGCAGCATCTCCTTGACGGCAGGCCGGCCGAGCGCGGCTATCGCCCGGCCGGCATCTCGCTTCCGCTATCACGATCCAATGTGTGGCTGTTCAGCCAGCTGCGCCCCCAGCGGCAGAGGGCAAGGAGCCGCTATTGCCAGATCGGACCCAAGTCCCTACCAAGGCAGCGACTTTCGTGATGGCCGGGCGCCGCTCGCTCTTGACGACCTGTTAACTTCCGACCCAGCGATCTCTCATGCGCCGGTTTCTGCTTTCAGCAGCCAAGATCTTGGTTTCGGCGGCGCTCTTGTATCTGGCGCTCCGAAAGACCGATTTTGCCGCCCTCGCTGCACGGATCGATGCGACGAGCTTGGGCTGGCTGGCAGCCGCCGTCGCTGCAACGATCTTCCAACTGTTCGTCAACGCCGTGCGCTGGCGCGCGATCGGTGCGTGCTGCGAAGCACCGCTGACCACGGGTCGATCGATGCGCTACGCGATGATCGGCTCGTTCTTCAATCAGACATTGCCTTCCGCGATCGGCGGTGACGCCGTGCGTGTCTGGCTGCTGGCGAGGGCCGGTGCCGGCTGGCGCGCCGCCACCTATTCGGTGTTCGTCGATCGGGCGACCGGATTGATCGCGTTGTCGGCGATCATCTTCGTGACGCTGCCGTGGACGCTGCGATTGATCGACAATGCCGACGGGCGTCTCGGACTGATGCTGCTGGATTTTGCCGCGCTCGGCGCGGGCGTCGTGTTCCTGGCCTTGCCGTTTCTGCGGTTCGGTCTGCTCGACCGGATCTGGGCCACCCGCCATATGCGCGGCTGCTCTGAAGTCGCCCTCAAGGTTCTGTCGACTCCGAAAAGCGCAGCGATCCTCGTCGCCACCTCGTTGATCATTCCAGTTCTCGCGGTGGTGATCGCCTGGTGCGTGGCTCGGGCGATCGAATCGCCGAGCAGCTTCGTGCAGCTGTTTGAGCTGGTCCCGCCGATCATGCTGATCACCATGATCCCGATCTCGATCGCCGGCTGGGGCGTACGCGAAGCCAGCATGGGATTGGCGTTCGGCTATGCCGGCCTCAACCCCAGTGACGGCGTCGCGGTGTCATTGCTGTTCGGTGCCGTTTACTTCGTCGTCGGAGGAATCGGTGGTCTGATCTGGATCATGAGCGCCGAAAAAGCCGCCAAGGGCGATGCGCCGATCGAAGTTCCGGAATAGCGCGATGCGCAGCGCCACGGGCGACAGGATGTTTTTCAGCGTCAGGCTCAACGACTAATGGGGACGAACTTGGTCGCGCTGTTCGTGTTCATGTCCGCAGCGGTCGGATGTGCCGTGCTCACCTGGGTGCTGATGCCGCTGTTGGCCCGCTACGCGCTGGCCCGCCCGAACGCGCGCTCGTCGCACAAGATCCCAACGCCGCAGGGTGCCGGAATTGCCGTCATCGCCGCAACATTGGTCGTCACGACCTTGGCTCTCGGCACGACCACGCCGGCGCTACTGCCTTTGTTTGCCGCAGCCATCATCATTGCCATCGTTGGTGCGATTGACGACATCCGACCGATCCCTGTGCTGCCACGCTTTGCGCTGCAGGCGCTGTGCGTCGGGGCGGTCGTGCTCACGCTGCCCGCCGACCAGCAGATCATCCCTGTCCTGCCGCTGTGGTTCGAACGCGCGGCATTGCTGATCGGCGGGTTGTGGTTCGTCAACCTCGTCAACTTCATGGACGGACTCGACTGGATGACGGTTGCCGAAGGCTTGCCGGTCACGGCCGCCCTGGTAGTGTTCGGCTTGCTGGGCGCGCTGACGCTTTCGCCGATTCTGCTTGCCGCGGCGCTCGGTGGAGCGCTCCTGGGTTTTGCTCCATTCAACCGGCCAGGCTCCGCCAAAGTCTTTCTCGGCGACGTCGGCAGTCTGCCGATCGGCCTTCTGCTCGGCTGGTGCCTGCTGCAGCTCGCCTTGCAAGGGCATGTCACCGCGGCACTGCTCCTACCGCTATACTATCTCGCCGACAGTACCCTGACGTTGTTGCGGCGAATGCTGCGGCGCGAACCGTTTTGGCTGGCGCACCGGTCCCATTTTTATCAGCGAGCCACCGACAACGGCTTTTCAGTACGCGAAGTCACGAGCCTTGTCTTCCTGACAAACCTAGCGTTGGCGTTGCTCGCCGGATTATCGATCGCGCTGAAGTCCATCGCCGCCGATGGTGTGCTGCTTGCCGTCGGCGCCACGGTGGTCGCGGCGCTGTTAATGCGGTTTGCACGTCGCAAAGCGTGACGCGTCAGCCACGATATTCGCTACCGCGCAGGCGAAGTCGGCTCGGTTCGAAATTCAGGTACCGCCCCCTTCAAGATCGCCACAACGTCATCCTGGCGGCCTGCCGAAATCGCCGTCTCGAGTGCGGCGAGTCCCTGGCGCAGCGTCTGGAGAGGCAACTCGTTCGGACACGCGGCCATGATGCCGGGAACGCCGATTTCGGTGGTCGGCTCGTGCTCGGCGAACAGAATTTCGTGCAACCGTTCACCCGGTCGGACGCCGGTGAACACGATCTCGATGTCGTAACCGGGCTGCAGACCCGACAGCCGGATCATCCGTTCTGCCAGTTCGACGATCTTCACCGGCTGGCCCATGCTCAGCACGAACACAGACGCGTCGGCATGCTTTGACCTAAGAGCGTGGGTCGCAGCAGTGATGACAAGGTCGCAGGCCTCGCGGATGGTCATGAAGTAGCGCACCATGTCCGGGTGCGTCACTGTCACCGGTCCACCGGCTTCGATCTGCGCCTTGAACTTCGGCACAACCGAGCCGTTCGACGCCAGCACGTTGCCGAACCGCACCGAGATCAGCCGCATTGCCGGCTTGTCACCCGGAGAAGTGGTGAGTTCACGATCGAGCGCCTGGCAATACAGTTCGGCGAACCGCTTAGTGAGGCCGAGCATCGACACCGGCTCGATCGCCTTGTCGGTCGAAATCATCACCATCGCCTCGGCGCCAGCGGCGCGCGCCGCGTCGGCAACGTTGACCGAGCCGAAAATGTTGGTCTTGACGCCTTCGCCCCAGTCGCGTTCGAGGATCGGCACATGCTTCAGCGCCGCGGCGTGGAACACTAGGTCGGGTTTGAAATCGTTGAACAGCTGAAATATACGCGCGCGATCGCGGATGTCTGCGATCCGGCCCTCGATTTTTGTGCTGCTCGCCCGGGCAGCCAAGGCTTCGGTTGCAGCGTAAAGCGCGGGTTCCGAATGCTCGATTACCAGCAACCGGGCGGCACCAAAGGTGGCGACACGGTCGCACATTTCGTGCCCAATCGATCCCCCGCCGCCCGTGACAGCTATCGCTTTTCCGCGAAGCAGTCCCTCCAGCCTAGTATAGTCAATATTTACACTGGGCCGCAGAAGAAGGTCCTCCACAGCAACCGGTGCCAAACGCGGTGCATCGCGACTTTCTTCAAGCGAAGGCAACCGACTGACTGTCAGCCCCAGCTTGCGCGCCTTTATCAAGATCGCCTCGGGCTCTGCGTCTTTCTCAAAAGCTGACGGCGTCATCACCACATGGCGAATCGGCTTATTTCGACCAGCGAAGTCCTCCACGACATCTGCCAAATCGTCGAGCCCACCAAGCACGGGAATGCTGCGGATCGACTGCCCACGATCTGATGACGCGGGGGACAGAATGCCGACCGCCCAAAGTCTGTTGACCGCTCCACTTTCAATACCTCGCAGAAACACCTCGGCATCAGCAGCCCGGCCGACCAATAGCGTCGGCGCCGCATCCATCCGGCGAGCCTTGTTTCGTGTGCGGGTGTAGCGGAAGTAGCGATAAGCGAGGCGGGAACCTGCGAGGAAGAATACCTCAAGAAACCAATACAAAACGATCGTGGTTTTCCCGAGGAAGAACGCACCGTAGATATTCGGCGCAAGAAAAATGTAGTCAAGCACGAGAAGTGCAACTGTCAAAGTGGTCGCTGCCCTCAAAATGTTGAGCAGGTCAGGAATCGAGATGAAACGCCACTTGGTCGTGGTGAGCTGAAAAACATAGCAAACAAAGAAACTGAAGAAGACGAAGTAGGGCAGAACGTTCAGCAACAGCGGCAGACGATCGACCAGATTCTCGCCATCGAACCGAAGATAGAAACTGAGAAGGACTGCCGCTGCGGTAGCCAAGGCATCGTGGGCAGCGATCAGCCAATTCCGATACGAAAACGAAGAAATAGGTGCCAACATCGCTCGCCCTGCAATCAGATAGTATGAATAATTATTGCCCCTCGCGCGCCCGCGCCACCAGCGAAGTGGTGCTGAAACCCGGCAGCACGTCGACCAGCAGCACGTCGCCGCCCTTGGCCGTAACGATCTCGTGGCCCACCACCTGCTCGCGGGTGTAGTCGCCGCCTTTGACCAGCACGCTCGGCTCGATCAGCGTGATCAGCCGCAGCGGGGTATCTTCTTCAAAGATCGCCACCAGGTCGACGGCTTCGAGCGCGGCCAGCACCTCGGCGCGGGCGCGTTCGTGCTGCACCGGCCGGCTCTCGCCCTTCAGGCGGCGCACCGAGGCGTCGCTGTTCAGCCCGACGATCAGACGGTCGCAGGCACCGCGCGCTGCGGTCAACACCTTGACGTGGCCCGGGTGCAGAATGTCGAAGCAGCCGTTGGTGAACCCGACCCGAAGGCCTTCGCGGCGCCACTGCTTCAGCCGTTCGTCGAGCTCCGCATCGCTGCCGATGATCTTCTCTTCCGCCGCCAGCGAGGCGTGCGGCAGGATGCGCCGGCGCAGTTCGGCCGGCGTCACCACTGCAGTGCCGTTCTTGCTGACCGCCACCGCCGCAGCCGCACTCGCCGCCCGCATCGCGGTTGCCCAGTTCGCCCCGGAAGCCAACACCACCGCTAGCACAGCCGCCACCGTATCGCCGGCGCCGGAGACGTCGCGCACCTTTACCGGCAGCGCCGGCACGTGAATCGGTTCGCCCCCGCGCGGCACCAGCGTCATGCCGTGCTCGCTCTTGGTCACCAGCATCGCCTCACATTCGGCGAGCGCCATCGCGTCCTGAGCCGCCGTGGCAATCTCGTCATCGGTCGCTGCTGCGCTTCGCGTCGCCGCGGTAAATTCCTTGCGGTTCGGCGTCAGCAGCGTGGCGCCGCGATAGATTGCGAAGTTGGCGCTTTTCGGATCGACGATCACCCGCTTGCCGAGTTTTTTAGCGGCATCGATCGTGTCGCGAATGACCCGCGCCGTCAGCACGCCTTTGGCATAGTCGGACAAGAGCACGATGTCGGCACGGGCAAGCTGCGGCAGGATCGCATCGAGCAGGCGCTGCTCGACGTCCGTAGCGGCCGGCGCCGCCGTCTCCCAATCGGCTCGCAGCATATGGGTCGAAAAGTGGTCGGAGACGAACCGCACTTTCCGGGTCGTCGGCCGCGAGGCATCACGGACCAGCACCGGCTCGATCCGCGGCTCGCTGCCTAGCTCGGATTCCAAAAAACGCCCTGTAGCGTCATCACCGATCAAGCCGACGAAGATACAGCGCGCGCCGATCGCCGCGATATTGCGAGCGACGTTGCCGGCGCCGCCGATGTTGGTCTCGCTGCGTTGAACCGCGATCACCGGTGCCGGAGCTTCCGGGGATATCCGCGACACCTCGCCATAGACGAACTCGTCGAGCATCAGATCGCCGACGCACAGAACGGTCTGACGAGCGATCGCTTGCAGCAAGGCGTCGAAGCTGAACATCCGAATCCAAACGGTTGCGTGCGATCAGCGGAAGCGATCGCTGCGGTCGAGGTAACCAGTGACGTAAGACGTGACTGCTTCTTCGAGCGGGGTGAATCCGCCGTTGTAGCCAGCGGCACGCAGCCGGTCGCCCTCGCTCTGGGTGAAATATTGATAGCTGCCGCGAATCTGTTCCGGCATGTCGATGTACTCGATCTGCGGCGGCGTGCCGAGCGCCGCATAGGCGGCCAGGATCAGGTCGCGGAAGCTCCGGGCATGGCTGGTGCCGACGTTGAAGATGCCGCTGACGCTGGGCGAAGCGAACAACCACATCATCACCCGCACCACGTCGTCGACATAGATGAAGTCGCGGCGCTGGTCGCCGTCGGCAATGCCGTCACGGTGCGACTTGAACAGCTGGACCACCCGGCCGGACTTGATGTCGTCGAACCGCCGCGCCAGCACGCTGGCCATGGTGTCCTTGTGATATTCGTTCGGCCCGAACACGTTGAAGAACTTCAGGCCGGCCCATTGCGGCGGCAGCTTGTGGCCTTTGGCGGCGCGCTCGGCGACCACCAGGTCGAACAGATGCTTGCTCCAGCCATATAGGTTCATCGGCCGCAGCTGTTTCAGCGCGGCCAGCGAGAAATCATCGTCGAACCCGTGTTCGCCGTCGCCATAGGTCGCCGCCGACGAGGCGTAGATCAGCGGCGTGCCGGTCTCGGTACACCAGTCCAGCAGCCGCAGCGACAGTCGGAAATTGCTCTCCATCACCATGTCACCATCGGTGGCGGTGGTCGCGGAGATCGCCCCCATGTGGAAAACCGCGTCGAGCTTGCGGCCTTTCAGCCAGTCGGCGAGTTCCGCCGGCGGCACGAAATCGGCCAGCTGCCGCTTGGCGAGGTTCCTCCACTTGCCGTCATGGCCGAGAAAGTCGGACACAGCGACGTCGGCCCGCCCGGCCTCGTTCAGCGCCGCGACCAGATTCGATCCGATGAACCCGGCGCCCCCGGTGACCAGCAGCATGACTTCTCCGCCTCGATTTGCGCGGCCACCTTTGCCCCACTCCGCCCGGGCAGGCAACTTCAACCCTGAATTGCTGTGAATGCGGAATGGGCTCGGCGCGAAATGCCGGCTGGACGCGGGCCGCCGTAGGCGCTAACCGGCTGGGCCGATCAGCCCCTGCTAGGCAGGGCAACAGAACAAGCGATGAATTACGAATCACTCAAAGCCAGCCTGGAGACTGCGCCGGACCGCAACGAGACCAGCCCGGTGCTGCTGGTCCCGTATATGTGGATCGGCGATTTCGTGCGCTGCCACACCGTGGTGCGGGTCCTGAAGGACCGCTGGCCGAACCGGCCGGTCGACGTCCTCACCACCACGCTGTGCGCGCCGCTGGTCGACTACATGCCCGGGGTACGCCAGGGCATCGTCTGGGACCTGCCGCGCAGCAAGATCTCGCTGTCTGAAGAGCGGGCGCTGGCGGCGAAGCTGCGGCAGCAGGGCTACGGCGCCTCGGTGGTGATGCCGCGTACCTTCAAATCGACCATCGCACCCTGGCTTGCCGGTATTCCGAAACGCACCGGCTTCATCGGCGAGGTCCGTTTCGGCCTGCTCAATGACTGGCGGCGCGGCGAGAAGGCGTTGCCGCGGATGATCGACCGCTGCGCCGCGCTGGCGCTGCCGCCGCTGCCGGAACTGCCGCTAGACTGGCCCGAGCCGCAGCTTCAGGTGCCGGAAGCCGAGATTGTGGCCTGGCGGCAGGCCAACGGTCTGCACGGCCGGACCGTGGTGGCGCTCGCGCCCGGCGCCGTCGGGCCGGCGAAGCGCTGGAGCTACTACGTCGAGGCCGGCAAGGCGCTGGCCGACCGCGGTTTTGAGGTCTGGGTGGTCGGCGGCCCCGGCGAAACCGCCAAGGCGCAGGAGATCGTCGCGGCTGGCGGCCCGCACGTCCGCGATCTCACCGGCACAGACCTGCGCAACGGCATCCTGGCGCTGGCGGCGGCCGATCTGGTGATCTCCAACGATTCTGGCCTGCTCCACGTCTCCGCTGCGATTGGCAGCCGAACCATCGGCATCTTCGGACCGACCAGCCCCTGGCATTATGCCCCGCTCAACCCGATCGAGACGGTGATCCAGGCGCCTGGGGATATCCCCTGCCGACCCTGCCACAAGCCGGTCTGCCGGATGCAACATCACCGCTGCATGCGCGACATCGCGGTCGAGGACGTGACCGCCGCGGCGCTGCGCGCGCTGCAGGCCGCCGGCATCGCACCGGCGGTCTGAGCCCTTGGCTTGCGCCGGACCCGGCCCTGGGCTTTACCAGAGCCTTCAGTTTCAGCCTTCAGGTGTGACGTGAGTCAGGACAAGATCGCCGCCCATTTCCAGCTCTCGCTTGCCGCGATGACTGCTGCCGCCGGCGATGCAGCGCTGCTGGCCGCATCGCGGGCGATCGCTGCGGCATCGATCAAGGCACTGCAGCAGGGTCGCAAGATTCTGCTCGCCGGCAATGGCGGCAGTGCCGCCGATGCCCAGCACATCGCCGCGGAGATCATTGGCCGCTACAAGCGTGACCGCGCCGCCTGGCCGGCAGTGGCGCTGACCACCGACACTTCGGCGCTCACGGCAATCGCCAACGACTATGGCTTCGAGCGCGTGTTCGCCCGGCAGGTCGAAGGACTCGGGCAACCCGGCGATGTCTTCATCGGCATCACCACCTCCGGCCGCTCGCCGAACATCCTCGCGGCCCTCGAAGTCGCACGCCAACGCGGCCTCGTCACCGTCGGCATGACCGGCCCGAGCGGCGGATCGATGGGCACGCTGTGCGATCATCTTCTGATTGCGCCTGCCCCCGAAACCGCGCTGGTTCAGCAGATTCATCTGATGGCCGCGCATGCGATCTGCGACGAGATTGAAGTCGTGCTGGGCAAGCCGGCGCCATGACCGCGTCCACGCCGCGCCGTCCCGCCGCCTTCCTCGATCGCGACGGCGTCATCAACTACAACGATCACTATGTCGGCACGCGCGAACGCTTGCGCTGGATGCCTGGCATCGCCGCGGCGATCCGGCAGCTCAACGCCGCCGGCTACTACGTCTTCATCATCACCAACCAGTCCGGCGTCGCCCGCGGCATGTTCAGTGAGGACGACGTCCGTACTTTGCATCGCTGGATGCAGGATGAATTGCAGGCACAAGGCGCGCAGATCGACGATATCCGGTTCTGCCCGCATCATGTCGAAGGAACGATCGATGCCTATCGGGTCCCATGCGAGCATCGCAAGCCGGGCCCCGGCATGATCCTGGATCTCGCCAAGGCTTGGCCGGTCGACATGACCCGCAGCTTCGTGATCGGCGACAGCGCAAGTGATGTCGAAGCCGCGCAGGCTGCCGGCATTCCCGGGTTTCGCTTCGAAGGCGAAGACATCGACGGCTTCGTCAAACAGGTGCTGATCGAGATGCGGCGCGCCGCTGCATCCAACTAACCGAGCAGCTGCTCAGCCACCTCGATCGCCTGCCGCGTCGAGGGGCCACCGCTTTTGCCGCCGAGCACTCGCAGCGGACCGCTCCCGACCGGGCCTGTCAGTCCCGGATCAGTCGCAACATAGATCCCGACCAGCGGCACCCGATACGCGGCGGCCAGATGCAGCAAGCCGGTATCGACGCCGACCACGAACGTGGCGCCGGCGATCACGCCGGCAGTGAGATCGAGCGGCTGACGCGGCAGCACGCGACTTCCGGGAATCGCGCTCGACAGCCGTTCGGCGGTCCGCCGCTCGGTATCGGTGCCCCACGGCAGCACCGGTTGGAGCCCGCGGCCCTGCAGCCAGCGGCCGATCTCGATCCAATCCTCGGCGCGCCATTCCTTCGACACGCGCGAGGTACCGTGCAGCAGCAACGCATACGGGGCATCAGCGCCACGCGCCGGCTTGATCAGCCCGTAGTCGATTTCGTCCGCCGGCTGATAGCCCAGCGACAGCGCAGTAAGGGCGCGGTTGCGCGCCACCGCGTGCAGCGACCGGCTGACGCTGTGGCGGACGTCGTAGAACCGCGAGGCCAGCGGCTCGCGGATGCTCTGCGCGTCGTAGCCATGGCGCTCGCCCTGCGCGAGCCGGGCGATGATCGCCGAACGGATCAGGCCCTGGGTGTCGATCACCTTGTCGAACTCGGGCTCGCGCAAGCGGGTGTTGAAATCGCCGATCTCACGCCAGGTGGCACGGCTCGCCAGATGCGACCGCCAGCGCCGCGTCGCCACCGGGATCACCTCGCTCACGGAGGGATGCAACCGCGCCAGCGGCGCGAACGCCTCCTCCACCACCCAGCTCATCCGCAGGCCCGGCAGCGCGCGCGCAGCGTCGGTGACCGCGGGCATCTGATGCACCACGTCGCCGAGGGAAGAGGTCTTGATGATGAGGATGTCCGACATTGACGCAAAAGGCCCGCAATTGCGCGGTCCTCGTTACAGGATTGACAACCATAGAGTCGAATCCCCGGCAAAAACGCTGGCAATTCGCCGCTGAGGCGGCCCCGCTATACCGCAATTCCATTGTTTGTCGACAGGCTGGCGCAAATGCGCGAGACGAACCAGCACCTTGGACGGAAACCACGATGACCGTACTCGTCACCGGCGGCGCCGGTTACATCGGAAGCCACACGGTTCTGGCGCTGGTCGAGGCCGGCGAAAGCGTGGTGGTGATCGACAATCTCTCCACCGGCTTTTCGCAGTTCCTGCCCGAAGGCGTTCCGCTGTTCATCGGCGATGCCGGCGACGAAAATCTGGTCGACGGCGTGATCGCCTCGCATCGCGTCGATGCCATCATCCATTTCGCAGGCTCGGTGATCGTCTCGGACTCGATGCGCGATCCGCTCGGCTATTATCGCAACAACACCTCGACGTCGCGCAATCTGCTCGCCGCCGCAACGCGGCGCGGGGTCAGGAACTTGATCTTCTCCTCGACCGCAGCGGTGTACGGCAACCCGGACCGCATTCCGGTCGGCGAAGACGCGCCGACGCGGCCGCTGTCGCCCTATGGCCGCTCCAAGCTGATGACCGAGATCATGTTGCATGACGCGGCGGAAGCCTACGGCCTCAACTACGTGGCGCTGCGCTACTTCAACGTCGCGGGCGCCGACCCGCTGGGCCGGATCGGGCTTGCCACCGTGGGCGCCACGCATCTGTTGAAAATTGCCGTGGAAGCTGCGACCGGGCAGCGCAGCCGGATCGACGTCTACGGCACCGACTATCCGACGCCGGACGGCAGTTGCATTCGCGACTTCATTCACGTCACCGATCTCGCCGAAGCGCACGGCGCCGCGCTCGGTTACTTGCGCGCGGGCGGCGGTCCGGTGACGCTGAACTGCGGCTACGGCCACGGCTATTCGGTGTTCGAAACCATCAATGCGGTGAAGCGCGTCGCGGGGCGCAACTTCGCCGTTGCCGCGGCACCGCGCCGGCCCGGCGACATCATGACGATGGTCGCCGACACCAGCCGAATCCTCCGCACGCTGGATTGGACCCCGCGTTACGACGATCTCGACACCATCGCGGCTCACGCTTTGGCTTGGGAGGAAAAGCTGCTGCGCCAGCGCCAAGCGGTTGAATTGCAAGCGATTCCGGCCTGACAACGCCTCTGGTTCCGCCGTTTTGGCTTGAAAATCCGGCCCATCGGGGGCAAGGACTCCGCCGAGACGCACGCCTTCCTCGCGCGCGACCCTTGTCCGACGCCGTCGATGGAATGCGGGAATGACCGAAGCCCCACGCAAGATCACTGACGACCCGTATGGCGCGTGGCAGCTGATCCGCCGCCTGGTGATGGAACAGGCCGCAGCCTATTGGCGGCGCTACGCGCTCGCCTTCGGCCTGATGGCGATCGCTGCGGCCGCGACATCCGGTTCTGCCTTCCTGCTCGGCAAGGTGATCAACCAGGCCTATGTCGATCGCGACCTGCAGGGCATCATGTTCTGGTCGGTCGTCACGCTTGTGGTGTTCAGCCTGAAGGGCGCCGCGACCTACGGCCAGTCGGTGATCCTCACCCAGATCAAGAACGCGATCCTTGCCAACAATCAGCGGCGGATGTTCCACAAGCTGATGAGCGAGAGCATCGGCTTTTTCTCGCAGCGGCATTCGTCCGAATTCCTCGCCCGCCTCACCGCCGGCGCCAACTCCGTTACCGAAGTGCTCAACCTGCTGATCAACGCGATCGGCCGCGATTTCCTGTCCCTGATCGGTCTGGTGATCGTGATGGTGGTGCAGGATCCGTTCATGGCGCTGTTCGGCCTGTTAGTCGCACCTCCGGCAGCGTTCGTGGTGCGCAAGCTGGTGAAGCGCGTGAAGGGCTTGGCGCTGACGCAGTTCACCGGCAACGCGCAGATTCTCGAGACGATGCAGGAATCGCTGCAAGGCATCCGCACCGTGAAGGCGTTCTCGCTCGAAAAGACCATGAGCGACCGGATCGACGCCAACATCGCCGCGGTGCAGGCCAACGCCGACAAGATGGCGAAGGTGTCGAACCGCTCCAGCCCGCTGATGGAAACGCTCGGCGGCTTCGCGGTGGCGGCGTCGCTGATGTATGGCGGCTACCGCGTGGTCGCGACCGGCGCGACGCCCGGCGAGTTCTTCTCGTTCCTGACCGCGTTCCTGCTCGCCTACGAGCCGGCCAAGCGGCTGGCGCGGCTCAACATCGAACTCAACAGCGGTCTGGTCGGCGCCCGGATGCTGCTCGAGATCATCGACAGCCCGCCGAGCGAGCCGGACGATAGTCACAAGCCGGCCCTGCAACTCACCAAGGCGCGGGTCGAGTTCGACCACGTCTCATTCGCCTATCGCCCCGACGAGCCGGTGCTGAACGCGATGAGCTTCGTCGCCGAGCCCGGCCAGACGACCGCGCTGGTCGGTCCGTCCGGCGGCGGCAAATCGACGGTGCTGGCGCTGCTGCTGCGGCTGTACGAAGTGCAATCGGGCGAGATCCGCATCGACGGACAGTCGACCGCGACCATCTCGCGCGAATCGTTGCGGCAGCAGACCGCCTATGTCGGCCAGGACGTCTATCTGTTCCGCGACACCGTCCGCGCCAACATCGCGTTCGGCAAGCTCGGCGCCACCGACGACGAGATCGTCGCCGCCGCCAAGGCCGCCTGCGCGCACGACTTCATCATGAGCTTCCCGCTCGGCTACGACACTCCGGTCGGCGAGCACGGCGCGCAACTGTCGGGCGGTCAGCGCCAGCGCATCGCGGTCGCCCGCGCGCTGCTGCGCGACGCGCCGATCGTGCTGCTCGACGAAGCCACTGCGGCGCTCGACTCCGAATCGGAAAAGCTGGTGCAGGAGGCGATCGATCATCTCGCCCGCGGCCGCACCACCATCGTGATCGCGCACCGGCTGCACACCATCATGCATGCCGATTCCATCCTGGTGGTCGAGGCCGGCGAGATCGTCGAGCAGGGCCGCCATGACGACCTGCTGCGCCGTGGCGGACGCTATGCCTCGTTCTTCCGGCTGCAGCAGCGCCACACCGCGCCACTGGCGCCGGCCGCCGCCACCGCCTAACCTGACCGGACCTGATCCTGTCTCTTATACCCATCT
>NZ_QUML01000160.1:0-431 GCF_010907025.1 Rhodopseudomonas sp. BR0G17
GAACGGCGCCGAGCGGTTCGGCCCGATCAGCGCGACGCCGCGGTTGAAACACAGATACGCCAGCATCGACGGGAAGATCACCACGTAAACGAGCGTGCCGGCGGTGATCCAGTCGGCGGTCGGCCGCACGCCGCCGGCGTACTCCATAATCGCGAACGGCAGCAGCAACAGCGCTCCGCCGCCGGTGGTGACCACGATCAGCGACAGCGGATGCGTCGCCGGCCGCTTCGGCATCAGCGCCGAATACAGCCCGAACGCGCACAGCGCGCTGGCCAGCATCAGGTCACCGCGGTTGAGCTCGATTGCCGCCAATGCGGCGAAATCGCCGCGCAGGATGATGGTCAAGACGCCGAGCAGCGACAGCGCGATGCCGATCGTCTGCATCCAGGACAGCCGGACACCGAACAGCAGCAGCGACCACAGCGCGACGA
>NZ_QUML01000161.1:0-431 GCF_010907025.1 Rhodopseudomonas sp. BR0G17
CCGGTCACTGCTGAAATCGCCGACAGCCTCGGCATGAAGCAGGCGCGCGGGGCGCTGGTCGACACTCCGCAGGAAGGCAGCCCCGCCGCAAAGGCCGGGATCAAAGCCGGAGATGTGATCGCGGCCGTCAATGGTCAGGAGGTCAAGGATTCCCGTGCGCTGGCGCGGACCATCAGCACGATGGCGCCGGGCTCCTCGGTCAAGCTCGACGTACTGCACAATGGTGAGTCCAAGACGATCGATCTGACGCTCGCCGAAATGCCGGGCGATCATCAGAAGGTCGCCGACAACAGCGGCGATCACGATGCCGGCCGCCCCTATCTCGGCTTGCGCGTCGCTCCTGCGAGCGAAGTCGACGGTGCCGGTCAGAAAGGTGTCGTCGTCACCGGCGTTGATCCCGACGGTCCGGCCGCCGACAAGGGTGTCAGCAC
>NZ_QUML01000162.1:0-430 GCF_010907025.1 Rhodopseudomonas sp. BR0G17
GCATAACCAATGCGCGACGAAGCCCGCGCCAGCTCGCGACGAACAATACGAGTGTCACCAGAAACAACATGATTTCGGTGATGGTGGGAGAGAGAAACTGGACCGTCGGCTGCATCCAGTCGATCTTGGGCATTTGCATCGTGGCCGGCGGCAAAGTGTCGGTCCCGCCCAGCGCCGACTGAACCTGCCTCCACATCGCCACCGGCTTATCGAGAACGTGGAGTTTGTCACGCAGTACCGAGCCGAGCTCCGGGAGTCTGTTGCTCCACTCGATCAACGGCACCGAGATCAATCCGATCATGAAAGTGACGCCGGCCAAGCCGGCGAGTACGATCATTACGGCGCTGACACCGCGCGGAATTCGCCAGCGTTCCAAGAAGCTCGCCAACGGCGACAGCATCGTGCCGCCCAAGAAGGCGGTGACGATCGG
>NZ_QUML01000163.1:0-430 GCF_010907025.1 Rhodopseudomonas sp. BR0G17
GCTTCGATGGATTGCATCGGCAGATTCGCAGTCATTGCTTTTGATTGCTCCAGAGAGATTGGCCGAGGGCGATCTGCCGCTGCTTGCGCGGCTCGCGCGCGACACTGGCCAGCACGTCGAACGCCGCCAGCGATTGGGTGAGTTGGTCGTCGATGCGGTCCGGGGGCAGCAGCGCACGCACCTCATCGACGAGATTGCGCGCCAGGCTGCGAACGCCGATCACGCGCGCGCCATTCGGCGGCTCGCCGCTGTCGAGCGCCCGCACCGCGGCTGCGCTTGCCGCCTGCGCCAGCGACAACAGCCCGGCGAGGCGACCGAGCGTGAGCGCGTGATCCTCGCTGCGCTCGACCCGCGCCGCGACGGTGTGCAGCAGCCAGTCGAGAAAGCCGACAGTGGTGGCGGTCGCGACCGTGTCCTCAATGTCTCGGAA
>NZ_QUML01000164.1:0-429 GCF_010907025.1 Rhodopseudomonas sp. BR0G17
TCGCCATCCTGCTGGTCGAGCAGAAACTGTCGATCGCAATGCGGATCTCGCATCGGGTCTATGTCATGGGCCACGGCAAGATCGTGTTCGAAGGCAGCCCCGACGATCTCAAGGCCAACTCCGCCGTCCGCAAGGAATGGTTGGAGGTCTGAGGTGAGGCCTGCCGAAGCGCATTTCTCAGGGAGAGACTGCTAGCCGACTCAATTCTTCTGCGTGACAGTGATCTTCTTCTAAATCTTCTGGAAAGTCGTGACGCCAAACATTTCCTGCTGCACCTCAGCCAAATCTTCCTTTGGTTGATTTGCTTTTCGGTAGGCTCGACTCATCAGTTTTGGCGCTTCGTCATGATCCGATGCGTGGATCATGTGGTACATCACACGCTTGGCTCCGGCCTCCTTGTTGTAGATGGGCCAAGCATGAGCGTGCTTG
>NZ_QUML01000165.1:0-427 GCF_010907025.1 Rhodopseudomonas sp. BR0G17
CCTGGGGACGCTATGTCCGAGATACCACAGGCTCACTCCAATGCTTCACTAAATGATACTCCGATTTAGTTGTTTAAATAAAAGAGGTATATTTTGAGTTTTCAAACAGATAAAGAGATTCAACAAAAATTCTTTAATTACACCTTGTTTGTGTTGGTTGTTCTGCTGATATGTCGCTTGATTGCCAATTATTTTTTTCCTTTGTTTGATACGACCGAATCCCGTTACGCTGAAATTGCACGCAAAATGCTGGAAACAGGGAACTGGGTGACTTTGCAGCAGGATTATGGTGTTCCATTTTGGGCTAAACCACCTTTATCCACTTGGTTATCTGCTTTTTTTATGCAGTTATTCGGCGTCAATGAATTCGCAGTTCGCCTGCCAGGTCTTTTGCTGTCTATTGGTGTTTTATGGTTGGTTTGGGGAG
>NZ_QUML01000166.1:0-426 GCF_010907025.1 Rhodopseudomonas sp. BR0G17
GTACCGAGCTTCAGCTTGTCGAGTGCGATCCGGTGCGGATCGTAGATGAGCCGCACCGCCGCCGGCTGCCAGACCTGATCGCCAACGCCGAGTTTGCCGAGATCGAGCATGACATTGGCCTGCTCCGGCCAGCCGCCATTGGGGCCGGCGAGCGTCTTGGCCCATTGCAAAGCGACGTCGAGATCGGCGCTGTCGCCCTTCAGCTCGGCGTCGATCTGCGGTCCCTGATCGTCGCGGCGGCCGCGGTAGGCGAAACGGCCGCGCAGCGTATCGCCTCCGCTTTCCACCGTCAGCGGATCGAGTACCAGCGCATCGGAACCGGCGCGGACGCCACCGGCGATCCGCAGCGCCTTGCTCAGTCCGCCGCCGGCCGTCGGCGTGCGGCCCTGCAGCCAGGCGGCGAGCAGATCGGGGTCGGTGGACGAC
>NZ_QUML01000167.1:0-425 GCF_010907025.1 Rhodopseudomonas sp. BR0G17
GCGATATCGTCGATGATGACGTCGCCGTTCGACAGATCCTCGACCACCTGAATTGTCAGCGTCCGGCCACCGATGCGTCGCTCGATGCTGTCTCCCGAAAGGCCGGTCGATCCGGTGACGAGACCGAACCACGAGGCGCGCTCCGCGGATCGGCGTGGCAGCAGTGGTTTGCGGTCCGGGTTCGAGCTGAACAGCACTTGGCCGGAGCCGTCGATCACCGCATAGGCATAGCGGCCGTAGGCGGCCGAATATACGTCGCGCAGATCCTGCGGCAGGGCGAGGTTGAGCTGTCCGTCCGGGCCGACGCTGAGATGTTCGGCGACCACCTCGGCCTGGCGTCGCATGGCGTCGCCGTGCAGCCGGTCGATCTCGCGGTTGAGCAGCCAGAACAGGATCAGCGGCAGCACCACCGCGGTGAACGTCAG
>NZ_QUML01000168.1:0-425 GCF_010907025.1 Rhodopseudomonas sp. BR0G17
GCATAGGCGCGGATCTCTTCGGGCGCGGCCTCCCAGCGCAGCCACTCGCCAAAATTCGGCTGAGCCGGGAATTGCGCGCGCAACGCTTGCCAGCGCAGCGGCCAGTCACTGCGGCCGAGATAGGCGGCCAGACCCGGCGCCAGTCGCGGCAGTGCGCCGATCGGGCCGACGAGTTGCGGCGGGACCAGCACGGCGCCGCTGAAGGCGGGGCCGCCGAAGAACTTCGAGCCGGTCAGCAGCACCATGAAGCCGCGGTCGAGATAGCTGGCGAGCCGCTGGCTGCCGAGCCGTGCCTGGCAGGCATCGATCACGATCTGCACCCGTCCCGGCCAGCGTGCGGCGATCTCGTCGAGGCAGCGGTCGCCGGGCGCCGCGTAGCCCAGCTTGGAGCAGTCCATCGCTTCCAGCATCACCCGGGCGCCCTG
>NZ_QUML01000169.1:0-424 GCF_010907025.1 Rhodopseudomonas sp. BR0G17
GCAGCTGCCGCTGCCGCCGATGCTGATGTTCGATCGTATCACCACCATCACCGAGGATGGCGGCGAGTTCGGCAAGGGCCATGTGCGCGCCGAGCTCGACGTCAATCCGGACCTCTGGTTCTTCGCCTGCCACTTCAAGAACGACCCGGTGATGCCGGGCTGCCTGGGACTGGATGCGATGTGGCAGATGGTCGGCTTCTTCCTGGGCTGGGTCGGTGGCGAGGGCCCTGGCCGCGCGCTCGGCCTCGGGGAACTAAAGTTCACCGGCCAGGTGCTGCCGCACATCAGCAAAGTCGTCTACAATGTCGATATCAAGCGGGTGATGCGCTCGAAGCTGTGGCTCGGCATCGCGGACGGCTGGCTTTCGGCCGACGACGAGATCATCTACCGCGCAAAGGACCTGAAAGTCGGTCTGTTCAAGCAG